>CAMLHU010000036.1 GCA_946479825.1 uncultured Gemmatimonadota bacterium | reverse complement strand
AACTCGTTGCGGGCACGGTGGATATACGTCTTCACCGTACCGAGGGGCAGGTCCAGCATCTCGGCGATCTCCTCGTACGCCCGCCCCTCGACGTGACGGAGCAGGATGCACGACCGGTACTCGGGCCGGAGCCGGCCGATGGCCCGCTCGATGGCCGAGCCGAGCTCCCGGGCCTCGAGCTCCTCGAGCGGGCTTTCGCCCGTGGAGCCCACCTGGAGGGAGGTGGCCTCGATCGCCTCCTGGGTCTCGGCCCCGGGGGCTCCATCGAGCGACAGCGTGTCGAGTTCGCGCTTGCGGAGGTGGTCGATCGCCGCGTTGTTCGCGATCTTGAAGATCCAGCTCGAGAACTTGTATTCCGGGCGGTAGGAATCGAGCGCGTTGAGCGCCTTGATGAACGTCTCCTGCGTCAGGTCCTCGGCCAGTTCGCGGTCGCGGACCATCCGGTAGATGAGCGAGAAGACCGGTCGCTCATACCGACGGAGGAGTTCACGGTACGCCGCTTCGCTGCCCCGGCGGGCGGCGAGCACCACCTCCTGGTCGGAGGCGGTCGGCGCCAGCGCGGGGCGGTCAGCCACGCAGGGCGGTCCGGCTTGCGCCGGTGTTTTCGGGCGGGGTAGGTTTGGCGGCTATGTCGGCCACGGAACTCAAGTTACCCGTGACGGGCGGCGCCGAAAAGCGGTCCTATGTCCGCGGGATGTTCGCGGCGATCGCCCCCAGTTACGACTTCCTGAACCATCTCCTCTCGCTCAACGCTGACCGGCGCTGGCGCCGGCGGGCCGTGGACCTCCTCGACTGGGAGCACGCGCCCAAGGGGCAGTACCTCGACCTCTGCAGCGGCACGATGGACCTGGCCGCCGAGCTCGGGCATCGGCGGGGCTTCGAGGGGCGGGTGGTCGCGGTGGACTTCGTGCCCGAGATGCTCCGGCTCGGGCGCGCAAAGGCCACCGGGCTCCGGCCGCTCACCGCCGACGCGCTCGAGCTCCCCTTCGGCGACGCGGTCTTCGACGGCGCGACGGTGGGGTTCGGGGTCCGCAACTTCAGCGATCTCGACGCGGGCCTCCGCGAAGCGGCCCGGGTGCTCAAGCCGGGCGCCCGCCTGGTGGTGCTGGAATGCTCGCAGCCGCCGTTCCCCCCGTTCCGCGCGCTCTATTTCCTGTACTTCCGCCACATCCTGCCGTTCGTCGGGCGGCTCATCTCCCGCCACGAGAACGCCTACAGCTACCTGCCCGAGTCGGTCCTGTCATTTCCCGGGGCGACCGAGCTGCGAGACCGGATGGAAGCGACCGGCTTCACCCAGGTGACCTTCCGCCGGCTCTTCCTCGGTATCGTCGCGATCCACGTCGGCGTCCGGACGTAGGGGGAACGTGGCAAGTGGCAGGTGGCAAGTGGCAGGTGGGGGGGCGAGCATAGTGCGTTCTTCTGTACCTTGATGGGCGAAACGGCTGCCCAGGATGGGTCGGGGTGCCGCGATACTCGGTCCGGGACCGTGATCGGGGTGCTTCGGTGTCGGACTTCAAGAAGTTGCGGGCGTGGCAGCTCGCCCACTCGTTGAGCGTCGAGGTGTATGGGGTTGTGCGGAGCTTTCCGGCCGATGAGAGGTTCGGACTGCGGAGCCAGGTGGTCAGGTGTGCGGGGTCGATCGGAGCAAATCTCGCGGAAGGGTGCGGTCGCTCGACGACGCGGGAACTCCTTCGATTCGTCGACATCGCCTTGGGCTCGGCGCTGGAGCTGGAAAGTCATCGCCTCCGGGCGCAGGCCCTCGGTTTCATTGAGGCGAAGGCACTCGGGAGCTACCTCGATCAGGTCCGGCGGCTCCAAATGATGATCTCTCGAATGCGCGGGGCATTGCGGGCCCGCGTGGCAAGCCGCTCCCGGAGCCGTCGCTGATCCCCTGGTCCGTGCCACCTGCCACCTGCCACGTGCCACGATCACCTGCCACTCTCCAACGCTGACACGCACACTCCATTGGCTACCGCCCCCTGGCCCGACCTGCAGTCCTTCGTCTCCGAGCTCGAGCGGCTCGGGGAGCTCAGGCGCGTGCAGGCGGAAGTGGACCCGAAGTTCGAGGTCGCCGAGATCACCCAGCGGGTCATCCGGCAGGGTGGCCCGGCGCTCCTCTTCGAGCGGGTGAAGGGCGCCGAGTTCCCGCTCGCGATGAACCTCTTCGGCTCCGACCGCCGCATCGAGCTGGCGCTGGGCCGCCATCCGCAGCAGATCGGCGAGGAACTCCTCGGCCTGATCCAGCGCCTCAACCCGCCGTCGCTCAAGGCGTTCTGGCAGGCGCGCGGCCAGCTGCTCCGGGCGCGGCACATGCGGCCGCGCACGGTGCGAGGGGCGCCAGTGCAGGAGGTGGTCGAGGAGCCCGCGCTCTCCCGGCTCCCGAACCTCTGGAGCTGGCCGCGCGACGGCGGGCCGTTCATCACCTGGGGCCCGACGCTCACCGTCTCGCCCCTCAACGGGCGCCGGAACTTCGGGCTCTACCGGCTCCAGGTGTTCGACGACCGGACCACCGGGATGCACTGGCAGTCGATGAAGGGCGGTCGCGGGCATCACTACGAGGCCGAGCGGCAGGGCCGGCCGCTCGAGGCCGCGGTGGTCCTTGGGGGCGACCCGGTCACGATGCTCTCGGCCATCTTTCCGCTCCCCGAGGACTTCGACGAGCTCGGCTTTGCGGGCTACGTGCGGGGTGCGCCGACGCGGCTCGTGCGCGGACGGTCGGTCGGGCTCGAAGTGCCGGCCAACGCCGAGCTGGTGCTCGAGGGGATCGTCCCCCCGGCCGAACGCCGGATGGAGGGTCCGTTCGGCGACCACTACGGGCACTACTCCGAGGCCGAGCTCTTTCCGGTGTTCCACGTGCGGCAGGTCACCCGTCGGCGGCATCCGATCATCCCGGCCGCCGTGGTCGGCAAGCCGCCGCAGGAGGACAAGTGGATCGGCCTCGCCGTCGGCGACATCGTGGGGCCGCTCATCAAGGTGGTGAACCCGAACATCGTGGACCTGTTCGCGTCGGATGACGCGGTGTTCCACAACCTGCTGACCGTGGCGTGCAAGGAGCGGCACCCGCGCGAAGTGCTCAAGACCGCGTTCAACCTCCTCGGCACCGGCCAGCTCGCGCTCACCAAGGCGACCGTGATGGTGCGCGAGGACGTCCCGGTGCGCGACTACCGCCGCGTGCTGCGCGAGCTCTGGCACCGGTTCGACCCGGTGGAACGGATGCTCCTCATCCCCACCGCGCCGCTCGACACGCTCGACTACACGTCGTTCACGCTGCACGTGGGGAGCAAGCTGGTGCTCGACCTCACCGGCGAGGTCACCCAGCCGGCCGACCCGCCGGCGGCGGTGGCCGACCCGGCCGCGTTCGACCGCCGGATCCGGAACCATCGGGTGGTGGAGGGGTTCCTCGTGGTGCAGGTGACCGACCAGCCGCGGGAGGTGCTGGAGGGGCTGGTGAAGTGGGACGGGCTCGGCCCGGTGCGGTGGATCGCCGCGGTGAGCCCAGACGTGGACCTGGCCGACCGCACCGACCTCATCTGGGGGATCTTCACGCGGTTCGACCCGGCGCGGGACCTGATCTTCCAGGAGCAGCGGTTCGTCGGCGCCAAGCCGGTCTATGGCGGGCGGATCGGGGTGGACGCCACCTGGAAGCCGGGGTATCCGCCGGTGGTCGAGATGCCGGAGGAGACGGTGCAGCTGGTGGACCGGCGGTGGGGGGAGTATTTCGGTGAGCGGTAACAGCCGGACGGCGGCAGCACGCCCAGGCACCGGGATCCACGATCCGCGACCTACGACTCACGACCCATGACCCACGACCCTCGACCTGCGACGCTCGACCTGCGATCCGCGCCCGCCCGAGAAGGCCAGACCTTCCACGGCGAGTCGCTGTTCGTCCGGTTCGTCAATTTCGTCAAGCTGCCGCACACGCTCTTCGCGCTCCCGTTCGCGGGGCTCGGCGTGCTGGCGGCGTCGCAGGCCTACCCGCTCACCTGGCGCACCGTCGGGCTCGTGGTGGTCGCGTTCTCGGCGGCACGCTGGGTGGCGATGGGCTTCAACCGGATCGCCGACCGGGAGATCGACGCCCGGAACCCGCGGACCAAGGGGCGGGAACTCCCGCGCGGCGCGCTCACGCTCCGGCAGGCGTGGGGATCGGTGGTCGTGGCCGGGGCGCTCTTCGTGGCGGCGGCGTGGCTCCTGAATCCGCTCTGCTTCGCGCTCTCGCCGATCGCGCTCGCGTGGGTGATGGGGTACAGCTTCACCAAGCGGTTCACCAGCCTGGCGCACCTCTGGCTGGGCCTCGGCATGGCCATCGCGCCGGTCGGCGGCTACCTGGCCATCACGGGCCGGTGGAGCGAACCCTGGTGGCTGCTGGTCGCGGTCACGGTCGCGGTGACCACCTGGGGCGGCGGGTTCGACGTCTTCTACGCCCTGCCCGACGAGGGCTTCGACCGGGACGAGGGGCTGCGGAGCCTGGTCGTGCGCCTCGGGCAGCGCCGCGCGATCCTGGCCGCCAAGCTGCTGCACGGCCTCACCATCCCGGCGCTGGTGGTGTTCGGCTTCGGCGCAGGGTTCGGGGTGTGGTACTACGCCGGCGTCCTCGTGGCGGCCGCCATCCTCGCGTATGAGCACCAGCTCGTCCGCCCCGGCGACCTGTCCCGGCTCGACGCGGCCTTCTTCACGATGAACGGGGTGATGAGCGTGACCGTGTTCGCCTTCGCGCTGCTCGACCGGGTGGTCCGGTGAGCGAACTTCCAGTGGTGGTGGCGATCACGGGCGCGTCGGGCGCGCCGTACGCGGTGCGTCTCGTGGAGGTGCTCGCGCGCCACCGGGTGCCCACGTGGCTCCTGGTCTCGAGCCACGGCCAGCGGCTGCTGCAGGAGGAGTGCGGCATCCGGACCGTCGAGGAGCTCCGGGCGGCCACCGGCGG
Source organism: uncultured Gemmatimonadota bacterium (assembly GCA_946479825.1). The sequence continues at coordinate 7,246 of CAMLHU010000036.1, read as the reverse complement.
CGACTGGACTTCGGTGACGCACTTCCCCGACACCGATCGCGGCGCGCTCCCGGCCTCGGGGTCGGTGCGGACCCGCGGGATGGTCATCTGCCCCTGCTCGATGGGCACCGTGGCGGCCATCGCCGGCGGCACCAGCCGCTCGCTCATCGAACGCGCCGCCGACGTGACGCTCAAGGAGCGGCGGCCGCTCATCGTCGTGCCGCGCGAGACGCCGCTTTCGCTCATCCACCTCCGCAACCTCACCACCATCACCGAGGCGGGCGGTATCGTGCTCCCCGCCGCGCCCGGGTTCTACCATCGCCCCACCCAGGTCGGCGAGCTGGTGGACTTCGTGGTCCAGCGGATCCTCGACCACGTCGGTGTCGAGGTGAAGCTCGGGAAGCGGTGGGGGGAGTAAGGGGCGGATGCGCCTCGGGATCATCTCCGACACCCACGGCCTCCTCCGCCCGGAGGTGTTCGACGTCTTCCGCGAGGTGGACCACATCCTCCACGCCGGCGACATCGGCGACCTCGACCTCCTGACCGAGCTCGAGGCCATCGCGCCGGTGACGGCGGTGTGGGGGAACACCGACGGGATGGACGTCCGCGCCCGTGTTCCCGAGATCGTGCAGCGCCGGATCGAGGGGCTCGACTTCGTGCTGGTCCACGGCCATCAGCTCGGCAGCCCCACGCCCGAGAAGCTCCACGCGGCGTATCCCGACGCCGAGGCCATCATCTATGGGCACACCCACCGTCCGCTCCTCACCAACGTGGACGTGATCGTGACCGTGATGAACCCGGGCGGCGCCGGGGCGAAGCGGTTCGACCTGCCGCCCTCGGTCGGGATCATGGAGCTCGAGGCGGGGCTCCCGCCGCGCGCGCGCCTCGTCCCGCTGACCGACCTGGAAGACTAGGACGTTCGCCGTCCGCACCAGGCCTCACCCCCAGTCCCCCTCTCCGCATACGCGGCGAGGGGCTCCCCATCACGACCGGCTACCTCGTAGTTCGCGGGTGGAACGAACGCCGGGGTCGAGACGCCAAGGAGGAACGATGCGTGCCTGCCTGATGGCCCTGCTCTTCGTCCCGGCCATCGTCGCCGCCCAGGCCCGACCCCGTGCCCGCGCGCTCGGCATCGCGCCGGGGATCTTCGCGACCGGGCGGTGGAACGCCATCACCGACGTCGCCGGCGTGCGGGTGGGCCAGGTGACCGTGGACGCGGGCGACTCGATCCACACCGGGGTCACGGCGATCATCCCGGAAGATTCGAACACGTTCGCCTATCGACTCCCCGCCGCCATGTACGTCGGGAACGGCTTCGGCAAGCTGCTCGGCGTGACCCAGGTGCAGGAGCTGGGCGAGATCGAGTCGCCGATCCTCCTCACCTGCACCCTCTGCGTCTGGCGGGTGGCCGACGCGCTGACGGGCTGGATGCTGGCGCGCCCCGGGATGGAGCAGGTGCGGTCGTTCAATCCGGTGGTCGGCGAGACCAACGATGGCGGCCTGAGCGCCATCCGGCTCCGGCCGATCCGGCCCGACCACGTCGTGCAGGCGCTCGAGAGCGCCGCCAGCGGGCCGGTGGCGGAGGGGAGCGTCGGGGCGGGGCGGGGGACCATCAACTTCGGCTGGAAGGGCGGCATCGGGACCAGCAGCCGGAAGCTGCCGGACCGCCTCGGCGGCTGGACGGTCGGCGTACTGGTGCAGACCAACTACGGCGGCGACCTGACGGTGATGGGCGTCCCGGTCGGCCGCATCTGGGGGCACCAACCGTTCCCCGAACCCCGCGGCCCCGGCGGCTCGGTGATGGTGGTGGTGGCCACCGATGCGCCGCTCCTCGAGCGCAACCTGGGCCGGCTGGCGAAGCGCGCGACCTTCGGGCTGGCCCGGACCGGCTCGTGGATGGACAACGGCTCGGGCGACTACGTGATCGCGTTCTCGACCGCGGCCGAGCTCCGGCGGAAGTACGACGCGACCCGCGTCGGCGGGCCGGAAGTGGCCAACGAACAGATGAGCGCGCTGTTCGCGGCCGTCATCGAGGCGACCGAGGAGGCAGTGTACAACGCGCTCTTGGCAGCTACGCCGGTCCGGAACGCGCAGGGCCGGGTGGCCGATTCACTCCCGGGTGACCGGCTCCAGGCGCTGCTGCGGGAGCACCACGCGATCCCGTGACGCCCGGTGACCTCCTGGCAAAGCGACCCCGCGGATCTCCCGCGGGGTCGTTGCGTTCCGGTCACTGCGAGTCGACGGGCGGCGCCTGGCTCAGCGGATTCAGTCCGAGACCGACGATCTCCCACTTCTCGTTGACCGCCCACCGGACCTGGACCGGCTCGGCCGTGTAGGCGCTGAAATTGGCGGTGCGCCAGTACTGCGTATGCCCCAACCGCTTCACGAACTTCTCCTCCACCACGCTCACCTCCTGGCCACCGTGCATCGTGAGCTGAAGGAAGGCATCCTCGTACCGGTCCTTCGCGTCGGGGAGGGCGCGGGTGGCCGAATCCGAGTGGGCCACCAGGCTGTCGGCCTGTCCGGAGTAGAACCACGTCGTGTATTGACGGGCGAGTGCCAGGGTGTCGCGAGGCGTGGGGGCCGCCTGGGCGCAGAGCGCAGGCGCGGCCAGGAACGGCAACAGGGCGAGGGCGATCCGGCGGACGGGCATCGTGGCTCCAAGCATCGGGGTTCGGGGACGGCCACGATACGGGGGGATGACCTGGATTGTTTCAATTCGGAACTTGAGCCCATTCCTCCAGCTTGGTGGTCCGGCGGAACGCCTCGGGGTGGCGGCGGAACCAGCTCATCACCACCAGCATCTCGTCGAGCCGGCCGACCGGCAGGAGGCCGGCGTCGGGCTCCTCCCGGGCGAGTTCCTCCCGCACCACCGACCGGAACGCTTCGACCTCGATCGGCGTCGTCGGGTTGGGAAAGGCGGCACGGACCGTCCCCCGCTTGATCACGTAGGCGCGGTCGTCGCCGAAGGCGCCGGGGTCGTGGTACACGAAGCTCAGCAGCTCGACCGCCGCGCGCGCCCGCGTGGTGGCCGAGAGGAGCCACTCCAGCGCCTCGAACTTCTCGCGCCACCGCGCGGCCTCCTCGAACGCCTGCGCGGTGGCCGCCCGTTCCATCTCCTGGATGACCCGGTCCACCGGGCGGATGCTCCGCCCTTCAAGGAACGCCACGGCGCTCATCACCCGCGCACGATAGGCCTCCTCCGTCGTGAGCCCGGCGCAGGGGCCGAGGCAGAAGCCGAACTCGTGGCGGAGGCAGGCGGCCTGGCGGGGGGCGGTGAAGAGGTCGGTCTGGTCGGCGAAGACCATCGGCATCCGGGCCGCGCAGTCCCGCAGCCCCAGCAGGTCGTTGAGGGTCCGGATGGCGTCGCGCACCCGGCCGAGCGACCCGAACGGGCCGTAGCACCGCTCGTCGGCCCCCGGGAGACTCCGGCGCGCCTCGAGCCGCGGGGCCGGCCCCTCGGCCACGCTGATGAAGACCGGGAGCCGGGAGCGGTTGCCCTGGAAGTTGAACGGCGGGCGATGGCGGCGGATCTCCCGGATCTCGCCCAGCAGTGCCGCGAACTCGCTCGGCACATAGTCCCATTGCACGTCGTGGGCGGCGTGGATGATCCGGGCCGCCTTGTCGTCGGGATAGCGGGCGCGGAAGTACGCGAGCAGCCGGGCGCGCAGCTTCCGGGCCTTGCCGACGTAGAGCACCCGCCCGGCGGGATCCACCATCCGATAGACCGCAGGCCGGTCCTCCGCGAGCGCGCGGACGCGCTGGCGCAGGACGCCCAGGTCGGCGGCGGGGATCGGCAGGGCGGTCAGCTGGCTCACGCCTGGCACCGGTGGCAGAAGACGGTGATGCGCTGGTCGATCGCGTGGGTCCCGGCGAGCCGCGTCCCGCACACCCTGCAGGGCTCGCCTTCCCGGCCGTACACGAAGAGCTCGAGCTGGAAGTTGCCGGGCTCGCCGGTGCCGGTGCGGTAGTCCCGGAACGTCGTCCCTTGCGAGGCGATCGCGGCGCGAAGGATCCGCCGGACCTCGCGATGGAGCCGCTCGGCGTCGTCGGGGGAGACCTTCTGTGCCGGCCGCGACGGGTCGATCCCTGCCGCGAAGAGCGCCTCGTTGGCGTAGATGTTCCCGACCCCGACGACCGCGCGCTGGTCCATCAGCACCTTCTTGACCGCCTGGCGCGAGCCCGCGAACGCGGCGTGCATCCGCTCGGCGGTGAAGTCGTCGGCCAGGGGCTCGGGGCCGAGCGCGCCGTCGTACGCCGCCCAGCCGCGGGCGTCGAGGAGGCGGAGCTTCCCGATCCGGCGCACGTCGCGATAGACCAGGAGCCGGCCGTCGTCGAGCGGGAGGCGGAGCACCGCGTAGCGCGCCTCGGACGGGGTGAGCGCGCGGTCGTACACGAGAAGGGAGCCGGTCATTCCCGGCTGGACCACCAGGCGGCGGTCGCCGAGGGAGAAGACGGCGTGCTTGGCGCGGCGGGAGAGGGCGTCGATCGTGCGACCGGGGAGGGTGCGGAGCAGCGTCCGTCGGGTCACCCCGCTCAGCACGTCATCGTGCGTCAGCCTCGCCCCCTCGATCCGCCGGCCGACCACCAGCGGCCGCAGGTCGCGGACGATGGTCTCGACTTCGGGGAGTTCAGGCATGCAGATGAACGGTAATCGGAACGGGGCGGGGGGGAGAAGGGAGAGGGGGGAGGAGCGGTGAGCGGTGAGAGGGAAAGGGGAAGAGGAGAAGAGGCGAGGAGGTGAAGAGGCGAGGAACGATCGACGACCAGCGACGAGCGACTCACGACCCACGACTCACGACTCACGACCAACGTCCAACGACCAACGACCAACGTCCAACGACCACCCCCTCACCCTCCCAACCGGTCCGCCTCCCGCCATCCGATATCCCGGCGCCACACCTTGCCATCGAACGCGACCGCCTCGGCGCCGGCGCGGCTCGCGGCCTGCGCGTCGGGGAACGACGGTGCCACCGCGGTCACGTTGAGGACCCGGCCGCCGGCCACGCGCAGCACGCCGGCGTCGTCGCGCGTGGTGCCGGCGTGGAACACCGTGACGCCGTCGGGGAGCTCGTCCGGGATGGTGATCACGGCGCCCTTCTCCGGCGCGTCGGGATAGCCCCGCGCCGCCAGGACCGTCGTCACCGCGGCGCCGCGCCCGACCGTCACCCGGGGGAGGGCGTCGCGCCTCGCTGCGGCGAACAGGAGGTCGGTCAGTCCCCGCTCGACCAGCGGCAGGACGACCTGGGTCTCCGGGTCGCCGAACCGGCAGTTGAACTCGACCACCGAGGGTTCGCCGTCGGGAGAGATCATCAGGCCGGCGTACAGGAGTCCCACGAACGGCGTGTCCTCGGACTCGAGCTGCCGGAGCGTCGGCAGGAGCACGCCGTCCTCGACCAGCCGCAGCAGTTCCGGCGTGGCGAGCGAGACCGGGCTGTAAGCGCCCATCCCGCCGGTGTTGGGGCCCTGATCGCCCTCCAGCAGGCGCTTATGGTCCTGCGCCGCCGGGAGGATCCGCACCTCGCGTCCGTTGGTCACGGCGAACACCGACAGCTCTTCGCCGGCGAGGAAGTCCTCGATCACCACCACGCGGCCGGCGCCGCCGAACTTCCCTTCGCCGAGCATCGCCCGCAACGTCGCGGCCGCCTCGGCGCGGGTGGCGCAGACCACCGCGCCCTTGCCGGCGGCGAGGCCGGACGCCTTCACCACCAGCGGCTCGGCGTGGGCGTCCACGTACCGGAGCGCGTCCGCCAGGTCGGTGAACGTGGCGCTGGCCGCGGTGGGGACCCCGGCGCGCGCCATCAGGGCCTTGGCGAAGGCCTTGGACGCCTCGACCTGGGCCGCGGCGGCGCCCGGGCCGAACACGGCGCGCCCTTCGGCACGAAGCCGGTCGGCCAGGCCGTCGGCCAGCGGCGCCTCGGGGCCCACGATGACGAGGTCGATGCCGTAGGCGTCGGCCGCGTCGGCCAGGCGGTCGAGGTCGCTCGCGGCGATGGGGAGGTTGGTGGCGAGGTCCGCCGTCCCCGGATTGCCGGGGGCGGCGTAGAGGTCGGCGTGGGGATCCTCGCGGCGGAGCGCCCAGCAGAGCGCGTGTTCGCGGCCGCCGCCGCCGACGACGAGGATCCTCACGGCTTGCGGGCGTCCCGGATGGCCTCGCCCACGCGCTGGGCGGCGCGCTTGGCGGCGTCGGCCACTTGATGGGCCATCTCCCGGGCCTCCTTGCCGTAATGCTCCCGGGCCTCGCGGAAGTCTTCCTGCCACGGCCGCTCGGTGCCGGCGGCGCCGCGCTTCACGTATTCCCCGCGCAGGATCCGGTCGTACTCGCCCGCCGCGACCCACGACTGGATCTCGGCGGCGCGCACGGTGTGCATTGGATGGGTGACGCCGAGGGTGTTGATGAGCTTGTAGATCACGTCGAACCCCTCGGTGCCGCGGGCGTATTCGTTGGCCTGCGCCATATAGGCGTCCACGTTCATGTCGGCCATCGTGAACCACGCCCCGCGTCCGCCGCCCGCCATCTTCATGAACTGCCGCTGCATCGCGACGGGATCCTGGACGCCGAGGAGGCCGGCGCGGTCGGCGGAGAGCTCCGCCTTCCGGCTCCATTCGAGGAACGCGAGCTTGACCGGCAGGACCACGAGCTCGGCCAGGAACGGGAGCGCGCCGAGGCTCACGAGGGTGAGGATGGCCGCGATGGTGCGGTAGAGCACGTGCCCGCTCATCACGTGGCCGAGTTCGTGGGCCAGCACCCCGCGGATCTCGTCGTCCTCGAGGAGCTCGAGCGCCGCGGAGTTGAGGACGATGAACGGGTCGTCCACGCCGTAGGCGCCGGCGTTGAAGATCGGCGTCTGGGTGACGTAGAGCTCGGGGACCTTCGGCCAGTCGAACGTCGCGCACATCTCGACGTGCATCTGCCAGAGGCGGGGGAACTGGTCGGGGCCCACCCGGATGGCGTTGGCCTGGAACAGGAGCTGGATCCCGCGCTGGCCGCCCAGGAGGCCCAGGATCTTCTTGATGACCTCATCGGCCCCGGGGACCGCCCGGAGCGCCTGGAGCGCCGCCCGGTCGGCCGGGTGCTCCCAGTTGACCGGGGCGATCTCCGGGAACGTCCTGCGGCTGCGCGTGGCGGGAAGGCTGGTGCTCATGGCCGGCTCGGTGGAAGGGGACGGAGGCCAGTACGCGGGGGGCCGAGGGGAGGTTTCAGGGGGGAACGTTGGGGGGAGCGTGGAGCTAAGAGCTTGGAGCTTGGAGCTAGGAGCTAGGAGCT
>CAMLHU010000035.1 GCA_946479825.1 uncultured Gemmatimonadota bacterium | reverse complement strand
CTCAAGATCCTCGAGGGCACGGTGGCCTCGGTGCCGCCGCAGGGGGGCCGCAAGCACCCGCAGCAGGAATACATCCAGATCAACACCAAGGACATCCTGTTCATCTGCGGCGGCGCGTTCGACGGGCTGGAGAAGATCATCCAGGCCCGCACCGGCCGGCAGCAGATCGGCTTCAGCAAGCCCTCCGACGCCCGCAGCGACGCCGACCCGAAGAACCCGTTCGCCGAGGTGGAGCCGGACGACCTGCTCCGCTTCGGGCTCATCCCCGAGCTGGTGGGTCGCCTCCCGGTCACGGTGGCGCTCGACGCCCTCGACGAGGAGGCGCTGGTGCGCATCCTGGTCGAGCCCCGGAACGCCCTCACCAAGCAGTACACCAAGCTGTTCGAGATGGAGAACGTCGGCCTCACGTTCGACCCCGAGGCCCTCCGTGCCGCCGCCGCCAAGGCGCTCAAGCGCGGCACCGGCGCCCGCGGGCTCCGGGCCATCCTCGAGACGGTGATGACCGACATCATGTACGACCTCCCCGGCCGCGACGACGTCCGCGAGGTCGTCATCACCGCCGAGGCCATCACCGACGGGAAGCCGCCGCTGGTGATGACCGAGCAGCCGAGGGCGAAGAAGGAGGCGTAGGACAGGCGGACAGACGGACGGGCGGACGGGCGGACGGGCGGACGGGCGGACAGGCGGAGGGGCGGAGGGATGGGCGGGCGAGCGAGTTCTTCGGCAGGTCTGTAAGTTTCCCCAGATGACAACCCGATCCGGGATCCCCGTGCCGACGGCCGTCGAGTTCGTCGGCTCCTTTCCCGACCCCCTGACCCGGCTCGATCCGGCGCTCCCGGAGGTCGCCTTCCTGGGCCGCTCCAACGTCGGCAAGTCGAGCCTGATCAACGCCCTCGTGGGCCGGCGCGGCGTGGCCCGGGTGAGCGCCACGCCGGGCAAGACCCAGACGATGAACGTCTTCCGCGTCGAGGGCGCCGGCACCCCGCCCTATTACCTGGTGGACCTCCCCGGCTACGGCTACGCCAAGGCCAACAAGGGCGACCGGCGCCGGTTCCGCTCGCTGGTGGACCGCTACGTCGCCGAGCGCCCCGGCGTGGCCGGGGTGGTGTGGCTGCTCGACTGCCGCCACGACCCCTCCGACGACGACCTCACGATGCACGAGCGGGTGGCCGGATCCGGGAAGCCGGTCCTCGCGGTGCTCACCAAGGCCGACAAGCTCGGCCGGGCGGCCCAGCGCCAGCGGGCCGACGCCATCCGCCTCGCGCTCGGCTTCGAGGCCGACCAGGTGGAACTCACCAGCAGCAAGGACGGCCTCGGGATCCCGGAACTTCGGGCCACCATCGCCGCGGCGCTGGGCGGCGGGGAGACTTCCGATGCGACGTGACCGCTGGATGGCCCTGGCCCTGGTGGCGGCGCTGGTCGGCTGCGCGCCCGCCTCCCACGCCCAGGCGGCGAGCGACACCACCCCCCTGCCCCCCGCGGGCCTCGGCCGGCTGACCCAGGACCAGATCTCGGTGACGCTGCAGTCGGGCGACCTCCAGGTCCGGTTCCTGCCGCTCAACGAGTTCCTGCTCCGGCTCCTGGCCCCCGACGGCTACGCCTCGCTCAGCGCCATCGTGCGCTCCCGCCGCGCGGCGATCGACACCGCCGCGCAGCAGAACGGGATCGCCACGCCCGGCCTCGCGCTGGTGACGTTCTTCGCCACCCGGGCCAACGTCACCTTCCAGCCGCAGGACCTGACGTTCACGGTGCGGAACCAGGTCTACCGGCCGGTCGCGATCATCCCCTACTCCACCAACTTCGGCTCGCAGCAGCTCCAGACCCGGGGCCAGTCCACCGCCATCTACCTGTACGAGCTCCCGGTCCCGATCTTCGAACAGTTCCAGCTGGGGTACGAAGGCGTGGTGAGCGACGGGTGGGCGGGCGCGCTGCCGACGATCGAGCGCGAGCGCGACCGCGTGGTCCTGCGCTGGCGCCAGCAGACCCCCGACTCCACCCGCCGCCCGCAGTAACCCCGAGGAGGAACCGTGGTGCTCCGTCCCCTGCGCGGCGTGTCGGTCGCCGCGGCGGCCGACGCCGCCTACGACGCCTGGCTCGGCCAGCTCGGCGAGCGGCTGGCCGACCCGGCCACCGACCGCGACCGCCTGGTGCGCGACACCCTCTACGACCTCTGGTGGCCGGGGCACGGCCGCTACGAGGACCGGGTCGCCGACCCCGCCACGCCCCCGGCGCAGCGCGCCGCGCTGCTGGCGCTCGACCCCGCCAACATCACGCTCGAACCCGAGTATTACGCCGAGGCGGACGCCGCACGGTTCGCAAGGGTCAAGCCGCTGCTCTGGCTCTGGTATTCGTTCGACCGCTCCCCGGCCGGCGGCCAGGCCGTGGACCTGGGCGTGCGGCTCCGGCGGCTCCTGGCCGGGCACGTCTTCGCGCGGTGCGGCCGGAACTTCAAGTGCTTCCAGCACGTCGAATTCTCGTTCGGCTACAACCTCGAGGTCGGCGACGACGTGGTGGTCCACCGCCACGTGCTGCTCGACGACCGGGGCGGCATCACGCTGGGCGACCGGGTGAGCATCAGCGACTACGCCAACATCTACAGCCACACCCATAGCATCATGGACCAGAAGGACGTGACCAACGCGCGCACCGTGCTGGAGGACGACGTGCGGGTGACCTACCACGCCACGGTGCTCGCCGGCGTGCGGGTGGGTCGGAACGGGATGGTGGGGGCCGCGGCGGTGGCCACGAAGGACGTGCGCCCCTATCACGTCAACGTCGGGATCCCGGCCAAGTCCATCCGGGTCAAGCCCAACGCGCCGCCCGAGTCGCTGGTGGCCGAACGGATCCAGCGGCGCCAGGGGGACGAGCGCTGACCGACGCCGGCCCCTGGATCGGCCTGGCCGTCCTGGCCGCGGGCTTCGCCGGCGCGGCGCTCGCCCACGCGATGCGCTCGGCCCGGCGGGCCCGGGAGCTCGCCACCCAGCGCGCCGAGCTTGCCGCCCAGCTCGAGCGCCGGATGGGCGAGCTCTTTTCGCTGCAGGAGCTGGGCTACGTCCTGGCCGAATCGCTGCAGGTGGACCGGCTCAGCGAGCAGCTGGCCCGGTACGTCCAGCGCTTCCTGCGGGCCGACGGGGCCCTGGTGGCCCTGATGGACGACCACGGGCGGCTCAGGGTGACGGGCGCGGGCGGGTCGCTGGCGGCGGTGCTCGGCCGGGAGGCGGAGACCGCGGGCGACTCGCTCGTCGCGCGCGCGGTGTCGCGGGAGCGGATCGAGCTCGAGGGCGGCGCGGGCCATCCGGTCCGCCTGCTGGAGGATGTCCTGGTCCAGACCGCGGCCGCCGCGCCGCTCCGGGCGCAGGGGGCGACCATCGGCGTCGTGGCGGTGGCGGGACGCGCCTCCGGCGCCTTCACCACCGAGGACCTCTGGATCCTCTCCACCGCGGCCACCCACGCCGCCGTGGTATTCACCAATAGCCGGCTCTTCGGCCTGGTGGAGCGCGGAAAGGCGGAGTGGGAGACGGCCTTCGACGCGCTCAACGAGGGGATCGCGGTGCTCGACCGCGAGGGGCGCGTGGCCCGCGCGAACCGCTCGCTCGGCCGGATCCTCGGGCGCGACGTGACCGGCCTCACCGGCCTGCCGTTCGCCGGGCTGGTCTCAGACCCTCCCGAGCTCGCCCTGGACCTGGTCCCGGCCGACGGCGAGGGGCGTCCGCCGCTGGTGGTCCGCTCGCCCGGGCAGGGGCGGATGCTGCGGCTCACGGCCGCGCCGTTCACCGACCCCGGCGGCGGTTCGGCGGTGGTGGTGCTGGTCGAGGACGTCACCGACCAGCGGGCGCTCGAAGGGCAGCTCATCCAGAGCGAGAAGATGGCCGCCGTGGGTCAGCTGGTCTCCGGCGTGGCCCACGAGCTCAACAACCCGCTCACGTCCATCGCCGGCCTCTCGGAACTCCTCGTCGAGCAGGCCCGGGTGCCGACGGAGGTGCGCGACCACCTCCGCGTCATCCACGCGCAGGCGGATCGCGCCGGCCGCATCGTCCAGAACCTGCTCACCTTCGCCCGGAAGGGCGCCGCCGAGCGGACCCTCACCGACCTCAACGACGTGGCGACGCGCACGGCGCTCCTGGTCGGCTACGAGCTCCGGCTCCGGGCCATCACGCTCGAGGAGCGCCTCGCGGCCGCGCCGGTCCTGGTCCACGGCGACCGCTACGAGCTGCAGCAGGTGGCGCTCAACCTGCTCACCAACGCCATCCAGGCGGTGGCCGCGGCTGGGCGCCCTGACCCGGGCCGGGTGGTGATCGAGACCGGGCACGAGGACGGCCGCGCGATCCTGCGGGTGACCGACAACGGCCCCGGGGTCCGCCCGGAGGACGCCGGTCTCCTCTTCACGCCGTTCTTCACGACCAAGTCGCCGGGCGAGGGGACGGGACTCGGCCTGTCGATCAGCTACGGCATCGTGGAGGCACACGGCGGGAAGCTCGAGTATGCGCCGGCCGCCGGCGGCGGCGCGGCCTTCACCATCGCGCTCCCGGTGGCCGAGGCCCCGACGACGGCTCCGCGGCGGATCCTGCTGGTGGACGACGACCCGAAGGACGAGCGGCTGGTGGCGGCGCTCTTCGCGCGCGACGGCCACGTGGTGGAGGCGGTGCGGACGGCGGAGGAGGGGCTGGCGCGGCTGGCGGGGGGCGGGATCGATCTCGTCGTCGCCGACGCCCGGCTTGCCACCGCGGGCGGCGAGCCGTTCGTCCAGGCGGCGATCCGGGCCGAGCCGGCGGTCGGCCCGCGGCTCCTCGCGGCGGTCCCGCGATCAAACCCCGTGGCCGCCGAGCGACTCCGGACGGCCGGCCTGCAGGTGATCGCCTACCCGTTCGACCTCAAGGCGCTCCGGGGTGCGGCGGAAGCGGTGCTCGGTCAGTAACCCGCGGCGCTGGCGGGGAGCCACGGCAGGACGCTCACCCGTCCCTTGATCCGGGCGAGCGTGGCCGCCACGTCCGGCGCCGCCCAGTAGTTCCCGCCCGCCGCCAGGTCGGGCGCCACGATCCAGGCGTCCCGCGCGCCGAGGAAGACGTTGCCGACCACGGTCGCGTTCCAGGCGGCCGAGTCGGCCACCAGCGCGGTCCCCACCGCATCGAAGACGTTTCCCCGGAGCGTCGCCCCGCTCGTCGCCTCGAGCACCACACCGCGACCCGCCCGCCCGATGGTATTGTCGGTCACGACCGTCGTCCGGCTCGGCACCCCACCGCCCGGCGCGAAGAGCCGGATCCCGACGTTCCCGCCCAGCACCAGGTTGTGCCGGAGCTCGTTGTCGCGCCCGTGCTCGATGGCGATCCCGGCGCTCCGGCTGCCGACGATCGTGCTGCCGCGCACCAGCGTGTGTGACGAATAGCCGAGCCAGTAGCCGTAGTCGGAGCTGTCGGCGCGGTCGTCGAGGAAGACGTTGCCGTCGCTGAAGGTGGACTCGAACGCGTTGTGCGGCGAGCGCGAGGCGTCGTTCCGCACGACGACGTTGCCGTCGGAGGGGTCCATCGCCGGGGGCTGGCCGCTCAGGAAGAAGCCGTCCCCGGACTCGGTGAGGTCGTTGTCGGCGACGAGGTTGGAGTCGCAGGCGTTCCGCAGGAGGAGCGCGGCCGAATCGCACCCCCGGCTGTAGGCGGCGGACTCGCAGCGCACGTTCCGCGAGGCCACGTTGCGGACGATGACGTTGTGGCTCGAGCGCCAGAGGTGGATACCCCAGCCGCTGTTCCCCGACACGTCGTTGTCGGCCACGTAGGTCCCGGTGGCCTCGAAGAGCCCGATCCCGTTCTGCGCCCCGTGCGCGGTCACGCCGGTCACCGACGCGCCGTCGGTATGCCGGAGATACACCCCGCCGCCGTAGGTCTCGAAGGTGTCGGGGTCGAAGATGTCGAGCCAGTCGGATTCGGCGTACTGGATCGGCGTGGACTGGAGCGGCTGGGCCCGCGAGCCCGACACGTCCATCCCGGTGACCTGGTGGCCGCGCCCCCCGTCGAGGAACACGCCGTAGCGGTAGCCGCGGATCCGCCCGCCGGTGACCACGACACCGTCGAAGCCGTGACTCAGCACCCCGACGCCGACATACCGCGACGGGATCGAATCGCCGCTCTCGATGGTGACGCCGGTGAGGTCGATCCGCGTGGCCGAGGCCGCGACCACCAGCACCCCCTGCTCCGTCGGGTCCGGTACCCGATACACGCCGGGACAGACCCGGACGTCGCCCTGCACCCGCAGCCCTGCGCGCGGGATGGTGATGCACGGATCGGCCCGGCCCGCGGCCCCCACGAGCAGGAGCGACGCCCCGGCGAGCAGACGACTCAGCATATCCGAAGCACGTCCTCCGCCGGGCCCGCGTCGCCGGCGCCGAGCAGGGCGATCGCGTCGGCGATGGCGCGCCGCTCCCGCGGCCAAGTCACGCGCTGAGCCGCCCCTTCAGGCGGCAGCCACTCGAAGGCGTCGTGCTCAGCCGAAAGCCGCGCCTGGGCGCCGGAGCCGACCAGGGCGACGAAGACCGGGATCAGGGCCACCTCGTCCGCCTGATGCTGGTAGAACGCCTCGACCCGGCTCAGGTTGTAGAGCCGGTCGGGCACAAGCCCGGCCTCCTCGCGCAGTTCCCGCAACGCCGTGTCGGCCGGACGTTCACCGGGCTCGATATGGCCGTGGACCGACTCCCAGCTCCCCGGACAGCGGCCGCCGGGCCCGCGACGGAGCACCAGCACCTCCATTCCCGCCGTGCCTGGCCGCAGGACGTAGAGGTCCACGAACGCCACCGCCACGCGCGTCATCGACCCGGCCCCACGATCGCCCGGAGCCCCGCCACCAGCGCGTCGGTGTCCTCGGCCGTGCCGACGGAAATGCGCACGTACCCCTCGAGCCCCGGCTGGCCGGAGACGTCGCGCACAAGCACGGAATGTTCGTCGCGCAGGCGCTCGAAAAGCACCCGCGGCGGTACCACACTGGTCCGCACGAGGAAGAAGTTGGTGGCGCTCGGCACGACCTCGAGTCCCGGCAGTTCGCCCACGAGTCGCTGCATCCGCCCGCGCTCGGCCACGAGGTCCGCCACGTGCGATCCCGCCTCGTCGGCCCGTTCCAGCAGCACCTCGGCCACGGCGAGCGCGGGGGCGTTGACGGCATACGGCAGCCGGGCCTTGCGGAGCTCGGCCACGACGGCGGGATGCGCGAGCGCGTAGCCGAGCCGGAGCCCCGCCGCGCCGAAGGCCTTGCTCAGCGTCCGGAAGACGACGAGACGTGGGTGACCCGGGAGCAGCTCCAGCGCCGAGCGGCCGCCGAACTCGCGGTAGGCCTCGTCCACGAACACGAACCCGTCGGTGCCCTCGAGCACCGCCCGGACGTCCTCGGGGGCGAGGTCGGTCCCGGTCGGGTTGTTGGGCGCGCAGAGGATGACCACCCGGGCCCGTTCACGCCGTGCCTCGGCGACGATCGCGTCCGGCTCGTAGCGGAAGCCGGAGGCGAGGGGGACCGGCCGGTAGCGGCCTGCGTGGAGGAGGGTGGCCAGCCGATAGACCGCGTAGGTCGGCGCCGGCGCCACCACCGCGTCGCCGGGACCGACCGCCGCGCCGATCGCGGACGCGAGCAGGTCGTTGGACCCGGCGCCGACCAGGATGCCCTCGGCCAGCCAACCGGTGTGGGCCGCGAGCCGGTCGGTCAGGCGCCGCGGGACCGCCTCGGGGTAGCGGTTCCATTCCACGCTCGCGAGACGCTCGAGCACCGCCTCGCGGAGCGCCGGGGGGAGCGGATACGGGCTTTCGTTCTGGTTGAGCTTGTGGCGCGCGCCGCGCGGCGTCGGGCGGTAGGCGGGGAGGGTCCGGAGGTCCGGGCGGATGAGGGCGAGCGCCTCGTCCAGGTCGGCGGCGGGGTCGGGACCGCGCGGGGTCATCGTGTCCGAGAGCGGCGCGGACGCCTCACGCCCGTCGGCGGCCCAGGATCTTGTCGAGCCGGGCGTAGAGGGCGCGCGCGCGGAACGGCTTGGTGAGGAAATCGTCGGCCCCGGCCTGGAGCACGGGGACCTCGTTATCCTCGTCGCCCTTGGCGGTGAGGACCACGATCGGGAGCGACTCGGTGGCGGGCCGCGACCGGAGGTGCGCCAGCACGCTGTAGCCGTCCATCCCCGGGAGGTTGAGGTCGAGCAGCACCACGTGGGGCCCGTGGCGATCCACCTGCTCGAGCGCCTCCGCGCCGTCGCGCGCCTCGACCACCTCATAGCCCTCGCGTTCGAGGAGGTCGCGGAGCAGGCGCCTGAGATGGTCTTCGTCGTCCACCAGGAGGATCCGCGAACCGGCCCCGCGCTTGGTCGGCTCGGCCGGCGCCCCGGCGTCGATCAGTTCGAGCGCTTCGGCCAGGTCCACCCCCGCCGGCGTCGGCGGCAACGGGGCCGGCGTCACGGCGGCGGGCCCCGAGGTGCGGGCCTGCTTGGCGGGCGCCGGCGCCGCCATCACCGGCACGTCCACCACGCGGAGCAGCTCCTCGACGCTCGAGTGGCCGTCCAGGACGTGACGCAGCCCGCTGTCCCACAGCGTCTTCATCCCGCCCATCCGGGCCGCCTCGGCGAGCTGGTCCGGCGGGGCGCCGGCGCCGATCCGGCGCTCGAGCTCCGGCGTCATCGTCAGGACCTCGACGATGCTGAAGCGCCCGCGATAGCCGGTCATCGCGCATTCGGGGCAGCCCACCGCGCGGTACAGCGTGGCGCCTTCGGGGATGTGCTTGCGGAGCTTCTCCGGCACCGGGTCGGTCGAGACCTCGCGGCAGGTCTTGCAGAACCGGCGCATCAGCCGCTGGGCCACGACGCCGCGCAGCGCGGAGGCGATCTTGAACCCCTCGAGCCCCATGTCCACGAGACGCGTGACCGCGTTCGGCGCGTCGTTGGTGTGGAGCGTGGAGAGCACCAGGTGGCCGGTGAGCGAGGCCTGCACGGCGATCTGGGCGGTCTCGAGGTCGCGGATCTCGCCCACCAGCACGACGTCGGGGTCCTGCCGGAGGATCGAGCGGAGCGCCGCGGAGAAGGTGAGCCCCGCCTTCGGGTTCACCTGCACCTGCACGATGTTGTTGGAGAGCCGGTACTCGACCGGGTCCTCGACGGTGACGATGTTGACGCCCTCGTCCTGGACGTAGCGGATCGCCGAGTAGAGCGTCGTCGTCTTGCCCGAGCCCGTGGGCCCGGTCACCAGGATGATGCCGTCCTTGTTGTCCAGCATCCCCTGCAGTTTCGTGGTCTCCTCGGGATAGAGCCCGAGCATCTCGAGGTCGAGCGCCGTCGCCTGGGCGTTGAGGATCCGGACCACGACCTTCTCGCCCATCGAGGCGGGGAGGGTCGAGACCCGGAGGTCCACCGGCTGGCCGTTGACCGCCACGCGGGCCCGGCCGTCCTGCGGCCGCAGGCGGTCGGCGATGTCGAGCGAGGAGATGATCTTGATGCGCGAGATGAGCGGGACCCCGGCGGAGCGCGGGATCTTCATCTTCTGGACCAGCACGCCGTCGATGCGGTAGCGCACCACGACGCCACCCTCGGAGGGCTCGATGTGGATGTCGCTCGCCCGGGCGATGATCCCTTCGGAGATGATGGCGTCCACCAGCCGGACCACCGGCCGGGCCGAGGCCTCCTCGGTGGTCGCGAGGAGGTCGTCGCCGTCCTCCGGCGTCTCCTCGATCTGGGTGACCTCGTGCTCCTCCTGCATCCCCGCGAGGAGGTTCTCCACCACGTTCTCAGGCCGGTAGATCTCGTCGAGCTTCTCGGCGATCTTCGGCGTCGTGGCGAGCAGCATCCGGACTTCCCGCCCGGTCGCGAACGCCAGCATCTTCTCGGCCTCGAGGTCGAACGGCGCGGCGGTCGCCACCTCGAGCACCGAGTCGGTCACCCGGACGGGAACGACGCTGAAGCGCCGGGCCAGGCTCTCCGGCAGGCCGTCCCGGACCTTGGCGGGCGAGACGTTGGCGAGGTCGGCCACCGGCAGCCGGAACCGCTGCGAGGCCGCGCCGAGGATCTGGTCGTCCGTGAGCCACCCCTTGGCCGTCACCGCGCCCCACAACGACACGTCCGGGGCCCCGTCCTTCGGACGGAGCGCCTCGACGCGATCGTGGTCGAGCAAGCCTTCGATGGTGCTGACGATCCAGGAATCGGAAAACGGCACGGCGGGCTCCGCAAGAACGGCCAAGTACAACGGGCAAAGTAAGTTAGGCGGGTCGGGGGTGGGGGGCTAGGGGAGGGCGGAGGGGGTGGGGCTTAGGGTTCGAGCTTGGAGCTTGGAGCCTAGAGCCTAGAGCTTGGAGCTTGGAGCTTAGGGCTTAGGGCTTTGGGCTTGGGGAGGAGATGTGAGAAGACCGCGCGGCCGCCGAGGCCGCGGACACGTCACCTCCGTTAACGGATAACGGATGGCGGATAGCGCCCCCCCTACAGCACCTCCCACCAGCTCCGCGCGACGTCCACGGTCACGCCAAAGCTCCCGGTGCGGAGGCTCCACCCCGCCTCCACCCGCAGCAATCCCATCAGCCATTCCGCCGCGAGGCCTGCGACCGGCCGCACCCCTGGCGAGGGCCGCCACGGCATCGCGCCCAGCGTGCCATCGGCCCAGCCCGCGGCGACGAACGGGGCGAGCGTCATCCGGTCGCCGGTCGAGGCGAACGACCCGAGGGGAATGGCCGGCACCGGCACGGCGAACCGCCATTCCGCCTCGACCAGCGCCGCCTGCCGGCCGCCCCACGCGCGGAACGGCTCGCCGACGAGCGTCCCCCGTCCGCCGAGGGCAAAGCCTCGCCACGCCGGCAGGTCGGGCGTGCCGACGCCGCCGAGACCGCGCACGGCGACGCTGGTGCGTCCCACCGGCCAGTGTCCCTCGAGCTCTCCGGTGATTCGGAGATAGCGCGCCGAGCCGGATCCGGCCTCCACCGCCACGGCGCCACCCAGGTCGGAGCCGGGGAGGCCGGGCGCCGCCGCCCGCGTGACGGCCACCCGCGCCACGGTCTCGGCGGGGCCGCCGAACGCCGGATTGGGACGGAACGTGCCGTTCGCCGGATGTGCTGCGACGTCGAGCGAATGCGGGTGCTCCCGGCCGAGCGACATCGCGATCGACCCTCGGCGCCCCACCGGGAGCATGAGGCTGGCCTCGGCACGATCCAGCAGCAGGTAGTCGCCGAAGTCCTTTCCCCCTTCCTGCGCGGTGAGGGAATTGAGCGTGGGCGAGATGACGGGCAGGTCGCTGAAATCGCGGATCGAGCGCGATGCCGCCAGGGTGAGCGTGGCGCCGGCGCCGTGCAGCGCGAGGGCGAGCCCGCCCGTGACGCGTCCCGTGGCGAGGCCCACCCCGGCGCGGGGTGTGACGCTGACGCGCGCAGACGGGTGGAAGCCGTACCCCGCGCCCACCGCCACGCCTTCGACGCGGTCGAACCGCACCAAGTCGCTCACCCGCGGCGCGTGGAGCTGCGCGGTGCGGAGGCGCGAGAGCGCAGCGCCGGCCGCCACCCGGGCGACGTCGCGCCGGACTGCGGCCAGGTCCTGCCGGGTGACCGGGGCGAGCTCGGGACCGACGAGCTCCGCGAGGGGCCGCCCCCAGGGCCGCGCCGAGTCGCCGGGAACGAGGAGACCCCCGATGGCAGGGCCGTCGAGGACGCCGGGGGTCGGGCTCCAGCTCAGGTCGTAGCCGCCGATCTCCCACCGGCCGCGGATGATCCCGCGCGCCGGGAAGTCGAGCCACGAGGAACGGCGGCGGAGCTCGATCTCCTGGCGGAACGGCAGCCACGCCTTGCCGTCCACCAGCGCATTCTCGATCGAGACCGTGATGTCCTCGAGCTCCGGGTCGAGGTACGCCGACGGCGTAAAGCTGAACGCGAACCGCACCACCTCGGCGGTGGCGCGGTCGATGAAGAGCGTGCCGACCACACCCGGGACCCCGGCGTCGCGGGGCCGGACGGACAGGACGTCCACGACGAGTGTGCGGCCGCCGCTCACCAGCCGCATCGAGTCGGTGAGCGCGAAGTCGTAGCGGCGAAGGCCTTCGACCGAGAGCGGGTGCACCACGCCGCGGACCTCGTCGCCCTCGCCGATCCGGATGCGGTCGCCGAAGCCGTCGGTCACGATGCCGAGGTGGTCGCGATGGTAGTTGACGTCGGCGGGGAGCCAGCTGTGGGTGCGCCAGCCGCGGATGACCTGCTTGCCGGGGCCGGGGGCCCGCCAATACACTTCGTCGTCGAGTTCATCCGCGCGCACGAGGCGCGGCGGGCCGGCGAGTCCCTCGCCGACCTGGGCCAGGAAGAAGACGAATCCGTGGGCGCGGGCCCGCCAGGCGGCGAGCGCGGGTCCGCCCGCGAGCCCGGCGCGCCGGGCGGTCGCGGGCTACGCGAGGGGGCGGGGGGGCGGCGCGTCCCACCCCTGGGCGCGGAGCCCGCGCCCCCCGACGGGCAGACCGACCACCAGCCCCCACCGGACG
>CAMLHU010000034.1 GCA_946479825.1 uncultured Gemmatimonadota bacterium | reverse complement strand
TCGCGGTGGCCGTGGCCGAGGCGGCGATCGGCGGCCCGTACGCGGAGCACGGCTTCGGCGCCGAGCTCGACCTCCGGGCCTACGCCCCCGGGCTCGCCGACGACGGGCTGCTCTACGGCGAGGACAACGGGCGCGTAGTGGCCACCTTCCGCTTCCGCGACGCCGCCCGACTTGCGGCGCTGGCTCGGCGGCACGGGGTGCCGGGCTTCGGCGCCGGCCGGGTCGGCCGCGCCGGCGGCGGCCTCCGGATCCGGACCGGGCAGGCGGAGCATCGGTGGAACGTGGCCGAGCTCCGGCGGACTTACTATGACGCGATCCCGCGCCGGATGGCCGCGATCGCCGGCGGGGGGCAGTAGCATGTGCGGCGTCTTCGGGGTGTCGGGGGTCCGGGACGCCACCCGGCTCACCTACCTGGGCCTGTACGCGCTGCAGCACCGCGGGCAGGAGAGCGCCGGGATCGTCGCGGTGGACCAGGCCGGCGAGGCCAGGCTCCACCGCGGAATGGGGCTCGTGAGCGACAACTTCGACGAGGCCACCTTCCGCGAGCTCCCGGGTGCCGTGGCCATCGGCCACACCCGCTACAGCACCGCCGGCAGCTCGGTCATCGAGAACGCGCAGCCCTACCTCGCCAACACCCGGTTCGGCCCGCTCAGCGTCGCCCACAACGGCAACCTCACCAACGCCCTTGAGCTGCGCCGCGAGCTGGTGCGCGCCGGGGCCATCTTCAGCTCCACCAGCGATACCGAGGTGCTGATCCACCTCATCGCCCGCTCCGAGGCCCCCGACGCCGAGACCGCGGTCCGCGAGGCGCTCGAGGTGGTGGACGGGGCCTCGACCCTGCTCATCACCGTCGGCAAGACCATCTACGCCACCGTGGACGCTCGCGGCTTCCGGCCGATGGTCCTGGGCCAGCTGGGCGACGGCGTGGTGGTGGCGAGCGAGAGCTGCGCCCTCGACCTCGTGGGCGCCAACTCCATCCGCGAAGTGCGCCCCGGCGAGTTCCTCCGGATCGAGGACGGCGTGGTCACCGACCTCGCGCCGCTCAAGCCCCGCCCCGAGAGCCGCTGCGTCTTCGAGCTGGTGTACTTCGCCCGTCCCGACAGCTCCGTGTTCCGCCGGTCGGTGGACGCGGTGCGCCGCGAGCTCGGCCGCCAGCTCGCCATCGAGCACCCGGCCCCCGGCGCCGACGTGGTCTTCAGCGTCCCGGACAGCGCCAACGCGATGGCGCTGGGCTACTCCGCCCAGTCGGGCGTCACGCTCGAGAACGGCCTCATCCGCAACCACTACGTCGGCCGCACCTTCATCAACCCGACGCAGGCGCTCCGGGTGGCCAAGGTCAAGATCAAGTTCAACCCGGTGCGCGACGTGATCGCGGGCCGGTCGGTGGTCGTGGTGGACGACAGCCTCGTCCGCGGGACCACGAGCCAGGGGCTCGTCGCCATGATCCGCGCCGCGGGGGCCCGCGAGGTCCACCTGCGGCTCGGCTCGCCGCCGATCACCGGCCCCTGCCACTACGGGATCGACACCCCGACCCGCGAGGAGCTCATCGCCGCGACCCACTCCACCGAGGAGATCCGGAAATTCCTCGGCGTGGATTCGCTCGGGTACCTGTCGCTCGAGGGGATGCTCAAGGCCGCCGGCCCCGGCAACCGCTGGTGCCACGCCTGCTTCTCGGGGGAGTATCCGACCGGCGAAGGCGCGCTGGTCAGCCTTGGCGGCGTCGCCCGCCGCTAGTCCGACGATCGGGGATCGTATGAGCGCAGAACCGAAGCTGGTCTACTTCTTCGGCCAGGGCCGGGCCGAGGGCACCGCCGCGATGAAGGACGTCCTCGGCGGCAAGGGCGCAGGCCTCGCCGAGATGACCAACATCGGGATCCCGGTGCCGCCGGGGTTCACCATCGCGAGCACGATGTGCCTCCCCTACCTCGAGAGCCGGCACTTCCCCCCGCGCCTCCAGCAGCAGGTCGAGGCCGCGCTCCAGCGCGTCGAGGCCGCCACCGGCCGGACCTTCGGCTCCGCCGACGCCCCGCTCCTCGTGTCGGTGCGCTCCGGCGCCGCCGTGTCGATGCCCGGGATGATGGAGACCATCCTCAACCTGGGCCTCAACGACACCACCGTCGCGGGGATGGAACGGCTCACCGGCAACCCGCGGTTCGCCTGGGACTCCTACCGCCGCTTCGTGCAGATGTACGGCGCGGTGGTGTTCGACCTCCCCAAGGCGCCGTTCGACAAGATGCTCGAGGCCCGGAAGCAGGCCCGGAAGGTCGCCCGCGACATCGACCTCCCCGCCGACGAACTCCGTGCCCTCACCGCCGAGTACAAGGCGCACATCGCCGCCACCACCGGCAAGGCCTTCCCCGACGACCCGATGGACCAGCTCTGGGGCGCGGTCACCGCGGTGTTCGAGAGCTGGAACACCCGCCGGGCGGTGGACTACCGCAAGCTCCACAACATCCCCGACTCGATGGGGACCGCCGTCACCGTCTGCACGATGGTCTTCGGCAACCTGGGCGAGGACTCCGGCACCGGCGTCGCCTTCAGCCGCGACCCCTCCACCGGCGAGGCGACCCTCTACGGCGAATACCTGCTCAACGCCCAGGGCGAGGACGTCGTCTCCGGCGCCCGCACCCCGGAGCCGATCCACCGGCTCAAGGACACCCTGCCGCAGGCGCACGAGGAGCTGGTCCGGATGGCCCGGACCCTCGAGCGCCACTTCCGCGACGTGCAGGACATGGAGTTCACCATCGAGCGCGGCACGCTCTACATGCTGCAGGTCCGCCGGGCCCAGCGCACCGGCGCCGCGGCGCTGCGGAGCGCCTGCGACATGGTGGACGAGGGGCTGATCAGCGAGGAGGAGGCGGTCGCCCGCATCCCCCCCAACGACCTGAACCAGCTCCTCCACCCGACCATCGACGCGAGCGCCGCACTCGACCTCCTGACCACCGGCCTCCCGGCCTCCCCCGGCGCCGCCTCGGGCGAGATCGTCTTCGACGCCGACATCGCCGCCGACCGCGGCCGCCGGGGCGAGCCGGTCATCCTGGTGCGCCGCGAGACCAGCCCCGAGGACTTCCACGGGATGGTGGCCGCCAGGGCCATCCTCACCGCCCGCGGCGGGATGACAAGCCACGCCGCCGTGGTGGCGCGCGGGATGGGGAAGCCCTGCGTGGCCGGCGCCGCCGCCCTCGAGGTGGACGAGGCCGACGAGACCCTGGCCGTGAACGGCCGGAAGCTGCACGCCGGGGAGTGGATCACCCTCGACGGCGCCACCGGACGGGTGTTCGCGGGCCAGGCCAAGCTGAGCCCGCCGGCGCTCAACCAGTACTTCGACCGGGTGCTCACCTGGGCCGACAAGCTGCGCCACCTCCGGGTCCGCACCAACGCCGACACCCCCGCCGACGCCCACAAGGCGCGCGACTTCGGCGCCGAGGGGATCGGCCTCTGCCGCACCGAGCACATGTTCTTCGAGGGCGATCGCATCACCGCGATGCGCGAGATGATCGTCGCCCAGGACGAGCCGGGCCGGCGGAAGGCGCTCGCCAGGCTCCTGCCGATGCAGCGCGGCGACTTCGAGGCCATCTTCCGCGCGATGGAGGGGTTCCCGGTCACGATCCGGCTCCTCGACCCGCCGCTCCACGAGTTCCTCCCGGAAGATCCCGCCGAGATCGCCCGGATGGCGCAGGACCTGGGCCGCACCGCCCAGGAGATGACGGCGATCGTCCACTCCCTCGCGGAGGAGAACCCGATGCTCGGCCTGCGCGGCTGCCGGCTCGGGATCACCTACCCCGAGATCACCGAGATGCAGGCCCGGGCCATCTTCGAGGCGGCCTGCACCGTCGCGGCCCGGGGCGGGCGGGTGATGCCGGAGGTGATGATCCCCCTCACCGCCAGCGTGGTCGAGTTCCGCCAGCAGGCGCTGGTGGTGCGCCAGGTGGCCGAAGAGGTGTTCCGCGAGCGCCAGCTCACGGTGCCCTACCTCCTCGGCACGATGATCGAGCTCCCCCGCGCCGCGCTCACCGCCGACGAGATCGCCCGCGAGGCGCAGTTCTTCTCCTTCGGCACCAACGACCTGACCCAGACCACCTGGGGCCTCTCGCGCGACGACGCAGGCCGGTTCCTGCCGCTCTACCTCGAGCGCAACATCATCGAGGCCGACCCGTTCCAGGTGCTCGACCAGCGCGGCGTCGGCAAGCTGGTGGAGATGGCCTGCAAGCTCGGCCGCGGCACCCGCCCCGACCTCAAGATCGGGATCTGCGGCGAACACGGCGGCGAGCCGAGCTCGGTCGCCTTCTGCGACAGCCTCGGCATGAACTACGTGAGCTGCTCGCCGTTCCGGGTGCCCATCGCCCGCCTGGCCGCGGCCCAGGCCGCCCTCGCCACCCGGGGCACGATGGACAGGACGAGGGCGAGTCTGTAAGGGGGGTCGTTGGACGTTGGTCGTTGGTCGTTGGTGGTGGGTCGATGGACGTTGGTCGATGGACGCTGGACATTGGACGTTGGTCACGGATAGCGGATAACGGATAGCGGATAGCGGATAGCGCTACCTACCCCTCAGACCAGGCCTGCATGTCGAACCCACTGGTTGGCCTCGTGATGGGCTCCGAGTCGGACTGGGCCACGATGGAGCACTCGGCCCGGATCCTCACCGATTTCGGGGTGCCGTTCGAGCACCGCATCGTGTCGGCGCACCGCACCCCCGACCTCCTGGCCGAGTATGCCAAGGGGGCGCGGGAGCGGGGGCTCGCCTGCATCATCGCGGGCGCGGGCGGGGCCGCCCACCTCCCGGGGATGCTCGCCGCGCACACCAGCGTGCCGGTGCTCGGCGTGCCGGTCCAGTCGCGTACGCTGCAGGGGCTCGATTCCCTGCTCTCCATCGCGCAGATGCCGGCGGGGATCCCCGTCGCCACCTTCGCCGTCGGCGAGGCCGGGGCCCGGAACGCCGCCCTCTTCGCCGTCGCCCTCCTGGCCCGGAACGACGACCGCCTCCGGACGGCGCTCGACGACTTCCGCGCCCGACAGACCGCCAAGGTCCTCTCCACCCCCCTCCCGGCCGTCAAGTGATCCTCCCCGGTGCGACCCTCGGTGTCCTGGGGGGCGGTCAGCTCGGCCGTATGTTCACCCTGTGCGCCCGCGAGATGGGCTACAAGGTGCTGGTCCTCGACCCCGACCCCGACAGCCCCGCCGGCCGCGCCGCCGACCTGCACCTCCAGCGCACCTACGACGACCCCGGCGCGATCGAGCGGATCATCGGGCAGTGCAGCGCCGTCACCACCGAGTTCGAGAACGTCCCCGCACAGGTCCTCCAGACCCTGGCCGTCCGGCTCCCGGTCCGCCCCGGCGCCCGGGCGGTGGCGGTGGCGCAGGACCGGATCGCCGAGAAGACCTTCCTCCGGACCCAGGGGTTCGCGACCGCCGAGTTCGCCCCGGTCAGGACCGGCGCCGACCTCGACGGCGCGACGAGCTCGGTCCCCGGCCCCTGGCTCCTCAAGACGGCGACGCTGGGCTACGACGGCAAGGGCCAGGCGCGGGTGACGACGCTCGACGAGGCCCGCTTCGCCTTCGAGCAGCTGGGGGAGGTCCCCTGCGTGCTGGAGCAGATGGTCCCCCTCGACTGCGAGGTCTCCGTGGTCCTGGCCCGCGGCGAGGACGGACGGACCGCCGCCTATCCGCCGGGCCAGAACCTGCACGCCCGCGGCATCCTCGAGACCACCACCGTCCCGGCCGCCATCGACCCCGACCGCGCCCGCGAGGCGATCTGGCTCGCCGCCAGCATCGCCGAGACGCTGGAGTACGTCGGCGTGCTCGGCGTCGAGATGTTCGTCTCGCAGGGAAAGCTGTTAGTGAACGAACTGGCCCCGCGCCCGCACAACAGCGGGCACTGGACCCAGGACGCCGCCGCGACCTCCCAGTTCGAGCAGCAGGTGCGCGCGCTCTGCGGCCTCCCGCTCGGCGACAGCCACCTGCTCACGCCGGTCACGATGGTCAACATCCTGGGCGACGTCTGGGCCCGCGGCGAACCCGACTGGGGGGCAGCCCTCGCCGATTCCGGGGTCAAGCTGCACCTGTACGGCAAGAGCCAGCCCCGCCCCGGCCGCAAGATGGGCCACCTGAACGTGCTCGGCACCGACGCGGCCGAGACCCTGGCGCGCGCGCATCGGGCGCTCAAGGCGCTGGCGAGGCAGAGCCGATAGGGGAGACGAGCGACGGGAGAAGAGGAGAAGAGGGGAGGAGGAGAGGCGAGGAGGGGCGAAGGGAAGAGGCGAAGGGCAGGCGACGAGGAGGGCGGGACGTGGGTATGAAGCGACGATGCGGGGCAGCGGGCCCGTGGGACGGAGGTTCCGTCACCACTTCCCCGCTGCCCCGCTTCACGCTGACCCACTGACCCACTGATGGAGGCGCAGGGAATCGAACCCTGGTCCGAGTCTGCTTCCGGAACCGCGCCTACGTGCGTAGGCCCTGCTCTTTGCGTCTCCCCGGTCCGGCGCAAGGCCGGCCGTACCGGGAACGAGCCCCTTTGGTCTCGCTCACGCCGTCGGGGCGACGGCGCTCGCCAGCCCGGATTTTCGTTCCGGTGTCGGCGCCCCGGGCGGGCTCCGGCCATCGGAGGTGCATAAGCGAGCTTAGCTCAGCTTACGCAGCCATCGCCAATTCAGTGTTGGCAGTTGAATCGTTCCAAGTGGTTTAGCCAGGGACCTGGACCTGGGCACGCAGCGATTCGTTCACCAAACCCGTCGAAGCCGATCGCCCCCGACGTCCTGCAAAGCTACCCCCCCGTACTGCCGCGTTCAAGGCCGCTCAGTCTGGGGCCTTGGGCGCCACCGCCACCCGGTTCCGCCCCTGCTGCTTGGCCACGTACAGCGCCGAATCGGCCTGCATCTCGAGGTTCTGGCGGGTCGGGCTCGTCTCCGGCCACGCGGAGACGCCGAACGAGGCCGAGAGCCGGTACCGGTGCCCCTGCCAGTGCCACTGGCTCTCCTCCAGGTGGGCCCGGATCCGCTCGGCGATCTGGGCGCCGAGTTCGAGCCCGGCGAGGGGGGCCCAGACGGCGAACTCCTCGCCCCCGACCCGGGCGGAGACGTCGGAGCCGCGGACCTGCTCCTGGATGATCGCCGAGAAATGGACCAGCGCCGCGTCGCCGGCCGGGTGACCCAGGGTGTCGTTGAGCAGCTTGAAACGGTCGAGGTCCGCGAAGATGAGCGCCCCCGAGGCGACGTTCACCCGGTTCATCGCCGCCTGCAGACCGCGCCGGTTGAGTAGCCCCGTGAGCGGGTCGGTCGTGGCCGAGGCGCGGATGGCGGTGGTCTCGATGGCAAGGCCGAGCCGCGGCGCGGCCAGCCGGACGGCGGTCTCCGCGGTGTGGACCTGCGACGCGGCGGGCTCCCGGTCGCCCGGCACGGCGAGCGACACGGCCCCGATGGTGCGGTCGCCGTGGCGGATGGGGATGACCACGAAGGCGGTGCCACGCTGCCGGCGGTCCGGGATGACGTTGCCGGCGGGGTCGTGGGTGGTCCGCATCTGGGTGAGCTCCCCCCGCGCGACCCGGGCCAGCGCGCTCTCCGGCGGGAGCACGGTGTTGAGGAGCCGGCGATCCGACCGGAGCGACGCGCCGACCACCCGCACCGCGGCGCCCTCGACCGCCGCCACGATCACTTCTGCGTTGAGCCCGCGCTCGATCTCGAACGCAAGCGCCAACCCCACCGTCCCCGGCGACTCGGCCACGACCTCGCGCTCCGCCGACCACGCCTCGGCCACGGTGCGGTAGGCGAGCGCCTCAAGGAGGCTGCGCAGGTCCTCTCGCACCCGGTCGATGCGCTCGGCCGGCGCCCCCGCCGGCAGCAGCAGCCCGGCCACCCGGGCGCCAAGCGTGTCGGCGACGAGGGTCCCGGCCTCGAGCCGCTCCACGATGGCCCCGGGGCCGGTCCCCGCACCCGCCAGGCGGAGCCGGCCGAGCACGACCTCCTCCTGCCCCGCCGAGAGGGTGCCGTTGGCCACCACCCGTTCGGGGAGCGCCTCCTCCTGCCCCCCTTCCCGCGGCAGCGCCCAGATGCCGACGGCCGAGTGGGCCTCGAGTAGCCAGCGGAAGGCGTTGGAGGGGAGGACGGTGCGGCCGCCGCCCAGGCTCCCCCGCATCGCACGACGAGCGCTGACCCAGGCACCGGCCGCGCCGCCGACGGCCGCGGCGGCCAGCGCCGAGAACCAGCTCACCGCCGCGCTCCGGCGCGCAGGATGCGGCTGGCCGCCACCGCCGCGCCGAACCCGTTGTCGATGTTGACCACGGTGATGCCGGACGCGCAGGAATTGAGCATCCCGAGCAGCGCCGCCAGCCCGCCGAACGCGGCACCGTAGCCGACGCTGGTGGGGACGGCGATCACCGGTACCGCCACCAGCCCTCCCACCACGCTCGGCAGCGCGCCTTCCATCCCCGCCACCACGATGACGACCGCCGCATTGCGCAGCTGGTCGGTCGCGGCGAGCACCCGATGGATCCCCGCCACCCCGACGTCGGTGAGCCGGCGGACCCGGCGCCCGAACGCGGTCAGCGTGGCCGCGGCCTCCTCGGCCACCGGCAGGTCGCTCGTCCCGGCGCAGACCACCAGCACCTCGGGCTCTTCGTCCGGCGCGTCGCGATGGCCGGCGGGCCGGAGCCAGAGCGTGCGGCCCAGCTCGTTCCACTCGACCGCCGGAAAGCGGGCGCGCACGGCGTCGGCGTGCTCCGGGGTGGCACGGGTGCCGAGGACGCCGCCGGTCGCCTCGACCAGGCGCTCGGCGATCCCCACCACCTGCGCCGGGGTCTTCCGCTCGCAGAAGATGACCTCCGGGTGCCCCTGACGGAGCGCCCGGTGGTGGTCCACCTGCGCGAACTCGAGTTGTTCGGTCGGGAAGTTGCGGAGCCGGTCGAGGGCCTCGGCCGGGGCCACGCGACCGCCGGCCACTTCGGCGAGGAGACTCTGGATCCAGTCGGGGGTCACGCCACCCGCGCCACCGCCTCGAGGCCGGCGTGGCCCTCGAGGTAACTGGTGAAGATCGCCTCGGCCTCGGCCATCGTCTCGACCTGGAAGAGCCGCTGGCGCAGGTCGCTCGCCCCGTGCAGCCCCTTGGTGTACCAGCCGAGGTGCTTGCGGAACTCGATGACCGTCTTGCGGGTGTCGCCCTGGAGTCGGAGCGCCAGCCGGGCGTGGTCGAGCGCCACGGCAAAGCGCTCGGCCGGCGTGGGCGCCGGCGGCTTCGGTCGGCCGGCGAGGAGGGCCTGGGCGTCGCGGAAGAGCCACGGGTTCCCGAAGGAGCCGCGGCCGACCATGATCGCGTCGC
Source organism: uncultured Gemmatimonadota bacterium (assembly GCA_946479825.1). The sequence goes on along the minus strand of CAMLHU010000034.1, from coordinate 3,167 downwards.
ACCCGGTGTGGTCCCGCATCCGGACCACGTCCTCCGGGGTCTGGATGTCGCCGTTGCCGATCACCGGCACCGAGAGCGCGGCCTTGACCATCGCGATCTCGTCCCAGTTGGCGGTCCCCGTGAACATCTGGGTGCGGGTCCGGGCGTGCAGGGTGAAGGCGCGGGCCCCGGCGTCCTGCATCCGGAGCGCGATCCCCACGGGGTCGCGCTGCTCGTCGTTCCAGCCGCTCCGGGTCTTGACCGTCACCGGGAGGTGGGTGGCCGCCACGCAGGCGCGGATGATCCGCTGCACGAGGTCGAGGTCCCGCAGGCAGCCGGAGCCGCCGTTCCGCTGGACCACCTTCTTGACCGGGCAGCCGAAGTTGATGTCCACGAAATCGGGGCGGTACACCTCGGTCACCAGGGCCGTCGCCTCCGCCATCGCGGCCGGGTCGGCGCCGTAGATCTGGATCCCGATCGGCCGCTCGACCTCCTCGAACTCGGCGCCCTCGAGGGTGTTGCGGATCCGGCGCCGGATGGCCTCCGACGACAGGAATTCCGACAGCACGACGTCCGCCCCCATCCGCCGGCAGATCTGGCGGAACGGGGCCTCCGACACCCCCGCCATCGGGGCGAGGAGGAGGGGGGTGGCGCTGGCGGCAGGATAGGGCAACTGCATATGGGGAAAATACTTGCCGGCGGCCGGGGCAGCAACGGACCGCGTTGACGCCCCGGCCCCGGCCCCGTTAGGTTCATCCGTCATGCACCTCCGGGAATTCTTCGCCGACGACGCGATCAACCTGAACCTGCAGGGCACGGGCAAGGACGAGATCCTGGGTGAACTCGTCGCCCTCCTGCACGTCGACGACCGCTCCGCGGACTCCCTGCTCAAGCTCCTGCGCCGGCGCGAGACCCTCGGTTCCACCGGGGTCGGGCGCGGCATTGCGATCCCGCACTGCCGCTCCACGATGGTGCAGCAGCTGCGGCTCGCCTTCGGGCGCCAGCCCGCCGGCGTGGACTACCGCGCCATCGACGACCGCCCGGTCCACCACTTCTTCCTGATCGTCGCCCCGCCCGTCGAAGTCTCCAACCAGTACCTCCCCGTCCTCGGCAAGATCGCCCAGTTCGCCAAGGAACCCGACGTCCCCGACCGCCTGGCCGCAGTCCGGTCGGCCGAGGACTTCTTCGCGCTGCTCAAGCAGAAGGGCGTGTGAGGGAGAGTGAAGGGTGAAGGGTGAAGGGTGAACGGTGAACGGTGAAGGGTGAACGGTGAACGGTGAACGGTGAAGGGTGAACGGTGAACGGTGAACGGTGAACGGTGAACGGTCGACGGGCCATCGGATGAGAACTCTTCCGATGGCCCGTACGCGTTGCTACCTGCCCGAGCCGCCCGATCACTGTTCACCGTCTCACCGCTCCATCCTACCCGATCACGCCTCCCGTTCACCATTTACCGTTCACCGTTCACCGTCTCTACTCCCACTCGATCGTCGCCGGCGGCTTGCTGCTCACGTCATACACCACGCGGTTGACGCCGCGGACCTCGTTGCTGATCCGGGTGCTGATCCGCGCCAGTGCCTCGGCCGGGAAGGGATACCAGTCGGCGGTCATCCCGTCGCGACTGGTGACGGCGCGGAGCCCGATCACCTGGTCGTAGCTCCGGAAGTCGCCCACCACGCCGACCGAACGGATCGGCAGCAGCACCGCGAACGCCTGCCAGATCTCGTCGTACAGCCCCGCGGCGCGGATCTCCTCGATGTAGATGTGGTCGGCCCGGCGCAGGATGTCGAGCTGTTCGCGCGTCACCTCGCCCAGGATCCGGATGGCGAGCCCCGGCCCGGGGAACGGGTGGCGCCCGACCATCTCCTCCGGCAGTCCCAGCTCGCGCCCCACCTGCCGCACCTCGTCCTTGAAGAGCTCGCGCAGCGGCTCGATCAGCTTGAACGGGAGCTTCTCCGGGAGGCCGCCCACGTTGTGGTGGGTCTTGATGGTCACCGACGGCCCGCCGGTGGGGCTCACCGACTCGATCACGTCGGGGTAGAGCGTCCCCTGCACCAGGAACCCGACGTTGGACCCCACCTTCCGGGCCTCGTCGTTGAACACCTCGATGAACTCGTGGCCGATGATCTTCCGCTTCCGCTCCGGGTCGGTCACGCCGGCGAGCTTGCCCAGGAACCGCTCGCTGGCGTCCACCACCCGGAGGTCGATGCCCAGGTGGCGCCGGAAGGTGGTCTCCACCTGCTCACGCTCGTGGAGCCGGAGCAGCCCGTGGTCCACGAAGATGCAGGTGAGCCGGTCGCCGACGGCCCGGTGCACCAGCGCCGCCGCCACCGAGCTGTCCACCCCGCCCGACAGCCCGCAGATGACCCGCGTCCCCTCAGGCACCAGCGCGCGGACCTTGGCGATCTCCGCGTCCACAAAGTGCTCCGGCGTCCAGCTCGGCTCGGCGCCACACACCTCGAACAGGAAGTTCTCGATCAGCTCGCGGCCGCGGGCGGTATGGGCCACCTCCGGATGGAACTGGAGCGCGTGCAGCGGGCGGGTCGGGTGCTCAAAGGCGGCCACCGGCGAGTTGGCGCTCGAGGCGGTGGCCCGGAACCCCGGCGGCGGCTCATCCAGGTGATCGCCGTGGCTCATCCAGACGGGGGTCTCCTCCCCCGCCGTGAACCCCTTCCAGAGCTTCCCCCCCTTCACCTGCACCAGCGCCCGCCCGTACTCCTTGGCCTCGGCCGGGAGCACCTTCCCGCCGGTCAGGTGGGCCATCAGGTGGAGGCCGTAACAGAGCCCCAATACCGGGATGCCGAGCTCGAGCACCTTCGGGTCCGCCGTCGGAGCCCCGGCGTCATACACCGAGTTGGGCCCCCCCGACCAGATGATCCCCTTCGGCGCCCACTCGCGGATCCACTCCACCGAGCGCGTCGGCGGATGGATCTCGCAGTACACGTGCGCCTCGCGCACCCGCCGCGCGATGAGCTGGGTGAACTGGGAGCCGTAGTCGATGATGAGGATGCGGTGCATTAGCGTCGCGGGTCGTGGGTCATGGGTCGTGGGTGGGTCACACCAAGCCGTGGGTCCCGGAAGTCGCGGCGTCTACTGGAGATCATCGGTCGTCCGACCAGGCACACCCGACGGGCGTCGAGGCGCACGACCCACGACTCACCTCCCCTTCCCCACCGTCACCGGCGTGA
>CAMLHU010000033.1 GCA_946479825.1 uncultured Gemmatimonadota bacterium | reverse complement strand
GGTCGTTGGTCGTTGGTCGTTGGTCGTTGGTCGTTGGTCGACGGATAGCGGATAGCGAATGGCGAATAGCGAACTCATGTCTACACAACCCACCACGGACATCACCATCATCGGCGGCGGGCCGACCGGTCTCTTCGGCGCGTTCTACGCCGGGATGCGGGGCGCGTCCTGCCGGATCATCGACGCCCTGCCGGAGCTCGGCGGGCAGCTGATGGCGCTCTATCCGGAGAAGTACATCTTCGACGTCGCCGGCTTCCCGAAGGTCCTGGCCCGCGACCTCGTGCGCTCGATGATCGAACAGGGGCTGCAGTTCGGCGCGTCAGTGCATCTGGACCAGACCGTCACGGGTCTTCGCCGCGACACGGTCGCCGGCGAGGAGGTCTTCCTCCTCGAGACCTCGGCCGACGTCTATCCCACCCGCACCATCGTGCTGGCCGCGGGCATCGGCGCGTTCGCGCCGAGGACACTCCCGCTGGACGGCGCGGAGCGCTGGGAAGGGAAGGGGCTCTGGTACCACGTGCGCGAGCCGGCGCAGCTCGCCGGCCGCCGCGTGCTCCTGGTGGGCGGCGGCGACTCGGCCTTCGACTGGGCGGTGCACCTCCAGGGGGTCGCGAAGAGCGTCGCGCTTATCCACCGCCGCGACCAGTTCCGCGCGCACCAGGCGACGATCGACCAGGTGCAGCGGCTGGCGGCGGAGGGGAAGTGCGACCTGCGGACCTTCACCGAGGTCGCGGCCATCCACGGCGAGGAGGCCATCCGCGGCGTCACGGTGCGGCACGCCAAGACCGGCGCCGAGGAGCGGCTCGAGGTCGACGCGATCGTCCCGCTTCTGGGCTTCCACTCCGACCTCGGCGCCATCAGCGCCTGGGGCCTCGACACCGAGAAGGCCGACATCAAGGTCAACCAGGTGATGGAGACCAACGTCCCCGGCATCTACGCCGCCGGCGACGTCGTCACCTACCCCGGCAAGCTCAAGCTCATCGCCACGGGCGTGGCCGAAGCGTGCACCGCGGTCAACAACGCGGTGCACCGCATCAACCCCAAGGCCAAGGTGAGCCCGGGGCACTCATCGGATCTCAAGATCTTCGAGGCGAAGGGCGGGTGAGCGGGTGGGCGGATGGACGAATGGGCGGATGGACGAATGGGCGCATGAACGCGTAGACGCGTAGACGCGTGCGTCGTGTGCCCTGCGCATTCCCGCTCACCTCTCACCGCTCACCGCTCACCGCCCCTCTCACCGCTTACCGCTCACCTCTCACCGCTCCTCTCACCGCTTCCCGATCTCCACCACCAGCGAATCCAGCTGCGCCAGGATCGCCCGGCCCGGCTGGGCGTGGTGGTTGGCCATCACGGAGAAGGTCCAGACCTTCCCGTCCTTCCCTTCGATGAAGCCCGAGATCGTGTTCACCCGGGAGATGCTTCCGGTCTTGGCGCGCACCCGGCCTGCGAGCGGCGTCCCTTCGAACCGATTCTTGAGCGAACCCGGCGCCCCCGCGAGCGGCAGCCCCGGCTCGAAGGTGGCCCAGCCGTGGTGTGCGCGGGTGTACTGGAGGATCTTGACGAACGTGAGCGGGCTCACGAGGTCCGAGGCCGCGAGCCCGGAGCCGTCCACCACCGCGAACTGGGTCGAGTCCACGCCGACCGAGTCGATGAGGAACCGGCGCTCCACGCGCACCCCTTCCGCCCAGCTGCCGGCCGAGCCGAACTGCCGGCCCAGCTGCTTGAGCAGCATCTCCGCGAACCAGTTCTGGCTGGTGTTGAGGATCGGGAAGATCCAGTCCTTGAGCGGTCGTCCCGCCGCCTCGGCGAGCGGCGGGGTCGCGCGCGCGGCGCGGTATTCAAGGCTGTCCGTGGTGGACCGGGTGGTCCCGAGGACGCTGATCCCCGCCTGCGCCAGGACGACGCGGAAGGCGCGCGCCGCGTAGAGGTTCGGGTCGGGGAGTGCGAACGACTCAAGGTGTCCCTTGCTCTGGCGGTTGACGTCCCCCTCGGCCCAGAGTTGCAGCGTGCCGGGGATGCGGTAGAAGTCGATCGTGGTCTCGCCGCTGTCGTTCACCGTCCGGGTGCGGTTCTCGAGCGAGAGGTCGCCCAGGTCGGGGGTGAACGAGATCCGTGCCGGCGCGCCGACCAGCGTGTCGGGGTCCCAGCGGATGTCCACGCTGTTGTCGTTGAACGCGAGGCCCGTCACCGGCGCCGCGTACCACCAGTTGAGGTCGTACCCTTCCCACGCCGGGTGCACCGTCTCCGGCTCGAAGTAGCTCCCGTCGCCCACCAGGTCGCCGCGCACGCTCCTGACGCCGTGCGCGCGGAGCGAATCGGCCAGCTCGCGGAGTTCCGCGAACGGGTCGGTGTCGCACACGCCGGTCTTGGTGGTGTCCACGTCATAGCAGCGCTTCGACCGTCCCAGGGTCGGGTCGCCGCGCCCGTAGAGCACCAGGTCGCCCTCGACCTCGCCGCTCACCACGGGGCCGTTGGCGTACACGCTCGTCTTGACCGTCCAGTCCGGCGGCAATAGCGCCGAGGCGGTGGCGGTGACGAGGATCTTGGTGTTGCTCGCCGGGACGAACAGCCGGTCCTGGTTGAGCCCGTAGCGGAGCCGGCCGCGATCGTCGAGGACGGCGATCCCCCAGAGGTTCCGGTCCCACGGCGCGGCGGCGAGCCGGCGGTCGAGCCGCTTCTGGAGCGACTGGGCGGAGAGCAGGGCCGGGGCGAGCGTGAGCGCCGCGAAGGCGGTCGCGGCCCACCCGCGCCGCCCCAGGTCAGCCCAGCGCCACTCTCGGATCGGCTTTCGCATAGCAGAGGTCCGTCAGAAGGTTGACCAGCACGAACATGAGGCTCAGGAACAGGATGCTCCCCTGGACCGCGGGGAGGTCGCGCTTGGTGATGGCGTCGAGGACGTACCGCCCGACGCCGGGCCACGAGAAGATGGTCTCCGTGAGGATCGACCCGGTCAGGTAGCTCCCGAAGTCGAGGCCGATCACGGTGATGACGGGCAGCAGCGCGTTGCGGAGCCCGTGGACCAGCAGCACCCGGAGTTCGCCCACGCCCTTGGCGCGCGCCGTGCGCGCGAAGTCGCTGGCCAGCGCCTCGCCCAGGGCGGTGCGCGTCATCCGCGCGATGACCGCCACGGACCGCATGCCAAGCGTGAGCGCCGGCAGGACGAGGAACGCGAACCCGTCCGATCCGGACGGCGGCAGCCAGTGGAGCCGGAGCGCGAACACCAGGATGAGCAGCAGCCCGACCCAGTAGACCGGGAACGACACGCCCAGATAGGCGCCGACGGCGGTGGCGCGGTCCACCCATCCGCCCGGGCGGGCGGCGCCGAGGGCGCCGAGCGCGATGCCCGTCGCCGTGGCGAAGAGCATCGCGGCGAGGGCCAGGCGCAGGGTGGCGGGAAAGCGCTCGGTGAGGTCGCGGAGGATCGGCCGGCCGGTGATGTACGAGGTGCCGAGGTCGCCGTGGAGGACGCCGCCGACGTAGTCGAGGAACCGGCGGGGGAGGGGCTCGTCGAGCTTGAGCTCGGCGCGGAGCCGGGCCACGGTGATCGAGTCGGCCCGCTCGCCGACGATGGCCTGCACCGGGTCGCCCGGCGCCACCTGCAGCAGGAAGAACGCGACCACCAGCACGCCGAGGAGGGTGGGGACGAGCGCGAGGAGGCGGCGCCCCACCACCCCGATCAACGCACCACCTCGGCCTCGGTCCAGCGCTGGCCGGTGAAGATCGCCGGGATCCGCCAGCCGTGGACGTACGGCTGGCGGGCCCAGAGGTCCACCGGGGCCCAGAGGAAGATCCACGGCGCATCGGCGAATACCCGCGCGTCCACGTCGTGCGCCAGGCGGGCGCGCTCAGTCGCGTCCTGGGTCTCGCGGGCGCGCACGATCATCCGGTCGAGCGTCGTGTCCGCGAGGAAGGCGAGGTTGCCCCCGGTCCCGGCGTTCCCCGAATAGAACAGCGGGTAGTTGAAGTCCTCGGCGTCGGGATAGTCGGCGTACCAGTCGGTAAGGAAAAGGTCCGCGTCGCCCTTGCGGGCCGAGGCGCGCGCCGTGGAGGCGTCGCGCTCGACGATCTCCACCTTCACGCCGGCCTCGCCGAGCTGCTGCTGGATCGCCTGCGCCAGGCGGGCGTACTCCGAACGGTTGGTGCGCCAGAGCTGGAGCGAGATCCCCGCCGGATATCCCGCCGCGGCAAGCAGCGCCTTCGCCCGGGCGACGTCGTGCGGGAAGGGGGCGCGGGTCGAGTCGTAGCCCTCGAGGCCCGGCGGGAGCGCGCCGGCGGTGCGGATGCCGCGCCCCCCCATGATCTGCTGGAGCAGGGCGGGGACATCCACCGCGTAGTTGAGCGCCTGGCGCACGCGGAGGTCGGCGAGCGGGCCGCGGCGGGTGTTGATGGCCACGTAGAGCGCGCGGAGCGCCGGCCGACGGTCGAGCTCCGCCGCGTGGTCGTGCTCCCAGCGGGCGGTCTCGCCGAACGGCACCTCGACGATGCTGAGGCGGCCCGACTCGTATTCCGCCGCCTGGGTCAGCGCCTCGGGGATGATGCGGATCCGGAGCGAATCGGACTTCGGGGCGCCGCCCCAGTAGTCGGGATTCTTCGCGACCACGATCTGGTCGTCGTGGCTCCACGAGACGAACCGCCACGGCCCGCTCCCGATGGGGTGGGCGCCGAAGTCGCCGGGGGGCACGGGGATCGGCACCACCGCCGCCACCGGCATCGCGAGCAGCTTGGGGAAGACGTTGAGCGGTCGTTCGAGCGTGATGACCACCGTCGAGTCGTCGGGGGCGCGAAGGCCCGCGATCTCGGAGGCGGTCCCGCCCGCGAACTCCTTCGCCCCCTTGATCGGATACAGCGGCCACCCGCGCCCGCCCTTCGTGGCCGGGTCGAGCGCGCGCCGGAAGGACCCCACCACGTCGCGGGCGGTCAGGGCCCGTCCGTCGTGGAACCGGACCCCGGCGCGGAGATGGAAGGTGTACACCGTCCCGGTCGGGTCGGTCTCCCACGCCTGCGCGAGCCCCGGTCGCAGCGCCCCGTCAACGTCGAACTCCGTCAGGTTGTCGAACAGAAGGGTGATCACCTCGCCGGTCGGCACGTCGGTCGAGAGCGCCGGGTCGAGCGACCGGGGCTCGGCCGTGAAGTAATACTGGAGGGTGCGGCTCGGCCGGTGGGGGGTGCAGGCGGCCAGGGCGGCGAAGGGGAGGGCGAGGAGGAGTTTTCGCATAGTCGAAAAACTAGACACCTCGGTGTAACTTCAACAACCTACGGCGGTTGTGACACTCGGTCAATTCATCGGAGCCCCCCATACCAGCCACGTCCCGGTCCGCCCGGCTCGTCTCCCGGCTGCTGCTCGTCGTGGCAGTGGCAGGGGGGGCTGCGCCGCTCCGGGGGCAGGGGACGGACGCGGTGGAGCCGGTGGTGCGGGGGCTCTCGTTCTCGGGGAATCACGCCTATGGCGACGAGGAGCTCGCCGCGGCGATCGTCACCACCAATTCCAGCTGGTTCGCGACCAGCGGCCTGGTGCGGTGGATGGGCCTGGGCGAGAAGCGGTACTTCAACGAACTCGAGTTCCGGCGCGACGTCCTCCGGCTCATCGCCTACTACCGTCAGGGCGGCTACCTCGACGTCGCCGTGGACACGACCGTGCGCCGGCGGGGCTCGGATGTGCGGGTCGCGTTCCGGATCACCGAAGGCCCGCCGACCGTGGTGGACTCGTTCGTCATCCGCGGGCTCGATTCGATCCCCGACCGCGAGGCGATCCTGCAGGATCTCCCGCTCGCGGCCGGGGCGCCGTTCGACCGCCGTAAGATGGTTGCCACCGCCGACACCATCGCCCACCGCCTGCGCGACCGCGGCTATCCCTCGGCCGAGGTATTCCGGAACGTCTCGGTGGACCAGGCCGCGCGCCGGGCGGAGGTGGAGCTCGACGCCGCGCCGGGGGTGAAGGCGACCTTCGGCGACGTCCGGGTGCAGGGGACGAGCGAGGTGGACTCGTCGCTGGTGCGCCGGCTGCTCGCGGCGCGCCCCGGGCGCGAGTACCGCGAGGACGACATCTACGAAAGCCAGCGCACGCTCTACCGGACGGAGATGTTCCGCTTCATCTCCGTCGGCGTGGACAGCAGCCGGTTCGTCCCCGGCGACACGGTGGTGCCGCTCCGGGTCCAGGTCAACGAGGGCGACTTCCGGCGGATCCGGACCGGCCTGGGCTACGGCACCAACGACTGCGTCCGGTTCGGCGCGGCGTGGACCGCGCGCAACTGGCTGGGCGGCGGCCGGCTGCTCGACCTGAGCGGGCGCGTCACCAAGGTCGGCATCGGCAAGCCCCTCGACTGGGGCTTCGGCCGGTCCATCTGCAGCCCGCTCGCCAACGACTCGATCGGGTCCGCGCTCCTCAACTACAGCGCGGCGATCACCCTCCGCACGCCGGCGTTCCTCGACCCGTTCAACACCGCGACCTACTCGGTCTTCGCGGAGCGGCGGTCGGAATTCGAGGTGTACCGGCGCGAGGAGCAGGGCGCGAGCTTCGGCATCACGCGCATCACCCCGCGCCGGCTCCCGCTCACGCTCACCTACCGGCTCGCCTTCGGGCAGACCGTGGCGAGCTCGGGGACCTTCTGCGCCTTCTTCCGCGCCTGCACCGCCGCCGACGTGAGCCAGCTGCGCCAGCGCCGCCGCCTCGCCGCGCTCACCGCGACGCTGGCGTGGCCGCGGGCCAACAGCCCGCTCGACCCGACCCGCGGCTGGAACGCGAGCCTCGAGGTGACCCACAGCTCGCGCTACATCGGCTCCTCGCCGCTCGAGGAGTTCACCCGCGCGGTGGCCGAGATCGCGTGGTACCGGCCCATCACCCGGAACGTGGTGCTGAGCTGGCGGCTCCGGGGTGGCTACCTCGTGTCCCCCCGCGCGAGCTTCGATTCGGCGTCCATCGCGTTCGTGCCGCCGGAGCAGCGCTTCTACGCCGGCGGCCCCAACGACGTCCGCGGCTACGACCGCAACGAGCTGGGCCCGGTGGTCTATGTCGCTCCCGACAGCCTGATCGACTCGCTCGGCAACGTGCCGCCGGGGAAGGCGCAGGTCTTCCCGACCGGCGGCAACACGCTCGCCATCGCCAACGCCGAGCTGCGGCTGCCCTCGCCGATCTGGCCGAGCCGGCTCCGGTGGGCGGTGTTCGTGGACGCGGGGCTGCTCTACGAACGCGAGCGGACCGCGCTCTCGCCGCAGCTGATCCGGGTGACGCCGGGTGTCGGGCTTCGGGTGGCGACGCCGCTTGGTCCCGCCCGCGTGGACGTCGCCTACAACGGCTACGACCGCCCGCCGGGCGCGCTCTACGGCCTCACGGCGCAGGGGGACCTCATCCTCCGGCGCGAGGGCTTCACCCAGCCGCGGGCCCACGGCTACACGATCCACATCGCCGTGGGCCAGCCGTTCTGATGCCGCGCCGCGCGCTCCGCCTCAGCCTCGTCACCGTGCTCACCGCCGTGGGGACGGTGCTGGGCACGTTCGTGGCCGTGTTCTTCACGCCGGCGGGGCGCGGGCTCGCCGGGCGGGCGCTCTCCGAACGGGTGGACCGGCTGGTGCGCGGCGATATCGAGGTCGGCGCGGTCGGCGGGACGCTGCTCACCGGCCTCGAGCTGGATCATCTCGTCATCCGCGACACCGCGGGCCAGGTGCTCGCCGACGTCCCGCACCTCGAGGCCCGCTACCGCCTGCCGGAACTGCTGGCGGGTCGGATCGTGCTGCAGCGCCTGGTCCTCGACCGGCCGCGGTTCCACGTCATCAAGCACCGCGACGGCCGGATGAACTACGAGGAGGTGCTCCGGCTCGGCGAGGGGAGCGGCCACGGCCCGGGGACGCTGGTGCGGTTCGACCACGTGCAGATCACCGGCGGTTCGCTGCTCCTTGAGATCCCGTGGGATCCCCCCGATTCGATGCGCACGCCGGACGCCGCGCGCCGGGCGCTGACCCAGGAGCGCGCGCTGCCGGGCCGCGACATCGAGGCGGGACCCGAGGGGTACGTCCGGCGCATCCGGTTCGAGCGCCTGACCGCCCTCTTTCCGTCGCTCAGGCTCGGCACCCCCGACCACCGCCCGGTGCAGTTCGTGGTGGATTCGCTCGCCACCCGGGTGAGCGACCCCGCCGTCGCGATCACCGACCTCAACGGCGTCGTCGAGATCGACGGGACCACGCTGACCTTCCGCCTGGCGCGCCTGGCCCTCCCGGCCAGCCGGTTCAAGGGAGAGGGCAAGGTGTTCTGGCCCGCCGGCCCCCCGATGTACGACTTCGACCTCGACGGCCCGCAGGTGAGCCTCGCGGACCTGCGCTGGATCTCCCCCGACTTCCCCGACCTCGCCGGACGGGTGAGCGTGCGCGCGCGCTCCGCGAGCGTGCGGCGCACCAGCTACGCCCTCGACTCCCTGGCGCTGGCCGGACCGGCCGGCGCGGTGGACGGCCGTGTCACCGCGATCGTGGACGAGCGCCGCGGCCTCGGCGTGGACGCGATGGCGCTCCGGCTCCGGGCGCTCGACCTCGACGCCGTCCGTCCGTACCTCGACACGCTCCCGTTCCACGGCCGGATCTCGGGCTCGCTCCTGGGCGGCGGGTTCCTCGACTCGCTCGACGTGGACTTCGATTGGGTCTTCGCCGACGCGCGGGTGCCCGGCGGTGCGGTGGATTCCGTGAGCGGGGCCGGGCACCTGGCCCTGGGTGGCCCCGACGGGACCGTGCTCGACACCCTGACCCTCCGCCGCGCCGACCTCGACCTCCGGTCGGTGCGGCTGGTGGCGCCGTCGGTGCCGTTGCGCGGGCGGGTGCAGGCGGCCGGGACGCTCGCGGGACCCTGGACCGATGTGACGTTCGACGGCACGTTGACCCACCAGGACGGCGCCCGCCCGCCGAGCACCGCCGTGGGCCGCGTGCGGCTCGACACGCGCACCGACACCACGGCGTTCGACGGCGACGTGGCGTTCGATCCGCTCGCGCTGGACGGGATCCGCGCCAGCTTCCCGGGGCTCGCCGCGCTCGGGGAGCTCCGCGGCCGGGTCGGGTTCAGCGGGACGTCGGAGCGGCTGCGCCTCGACGCCGACCTGAGCGGCGAGCTCGGGCACGTCGCCGCCCGCGGCGTCGTCGGGGCGCGAGCGGCCGGGTGGCGTGCGGAATCACTGGCGGTCGCGTTCCGTGACCTCGACCTGGCGCGGGTGACGGGGCGGGGACCCGCCACGTCGCTCAACGGCACGGCAACGCTCGACGGCGTGGCCGATTCGGGCGCCGCTCCCGAGGGCTCGCTGCGCCTCGCGCTGTCGGAATCCGACGCCGGCGCGCTGCCGATCGACTCCGCCGCCGCGCGGATCCGGGCGGCGGGCGGCCTGCTCACCTTCGACACCCTGGCGCTGGCCTGGCCCGGTGGCGCCGCGGGCGGACGCGGGACCCTCGCGTGGCGGGCCCCGGCCAGCGGGCGCCTCGACCTCGTCGCCAACGCCCACGACCTCCGCCCGCTCGACTCGCTGTTCAAGACGCTCACCGGCTGGCAGCCGGACACCGCCGCTGAGATACGGACGCTGAGCGGGGCCGCCACTGGCGGGCTCACGCTGAGCGGCGCGCTCGATTCGCTGAGCGCGGACGCGACCCTCCGGGTCAGCGACCTCGCCGCCGGGCCGGCGCGCGTGCCGGGCGCCGGCGCCGTGGTCCGATGGCAGGCTGGCGCGCGGCCGGCGGTCGCCGCGACGCTCACGGTGGACACCGCCGTCGTCGGCGGGGTCGGGTTCGCGGGCGGCGAGCTCCGGCTGCGGGGGTTCACCGACTCGGCGTCCTGGCAGCTCGGCACGCGGGTCGGGCCCGTGGATACGGTGACGGCCGGCGGCGCGTGGACCCGCGCCGGCCAGCGGACCGTGGTGGCGCTCGACTCGCTCCGGGGGGTGCTCACGGCCCACACGTGGCGGCTGGCCGCGCCGACCCGCGTCGTCCTGACCGACAGCGGCGTGGCCGTGGATTCGCTCCGGCTGGCGGCGGAGGACGGGCTCGGCGAGCTCCGGCTGGCCGGCGCGGCGCCCGGCACGGCCGCCGGCGACCTGCGGATCCACGCGCTCGACCTCGACGCGCGCGACCTCGCGGGGTTCTTCGGCCGCGACACGCTGGGGCTCACCGGAATGGTGAGCGCCGATCTCCGGATGGGAGGCACCGCCGCGGCGCCGACCCTCCGCGGCACGGCGTCGCTCGCCGACCCGGGCGCCGGGGACTTCCGCGGCCCCTACGCCCAGGGCATCGTGGACTACGCCGGGCACCGGCTCGAGCTCAACGCGCTGCTCTGGAAGACCGGCCGCCCGGTGATGTCCGCCCAGGCGCACCTCCCCGTGGACCTGGCGCTCACCCCGGTGGACCGCCGGCTCCTGCCGGGCCCGCTCGACATCCGCGTCACCGCCGACAGCGCCGACCTCGGGATGCTCGAGGCCTTCACCCGGAACGCGCGCCAGCTGCACGGGTGGGTGAGCGCCGAGGCCGGCGTGGAAGGCACGTGGGACGCGCCCCGGCTCACCGGGTACGTGGCCATCCGGAACGGCGGTGCGTCGTTCCCCTCGCTCGGCGTCCGCTACGACGAGATCGACGGCCGGGCCCGGCTCGCCGGCGACACCATCGCCCTCGACTCGCTCACGCTGCGGAGCGGCGGCACCGCCGCCGTCGGCGGGTCGGTGCGGCTCGTGGCGCTCACCCGGCCGGTGCTCGACCTGTCGGTGGACGCCCACGGATTCCGCGCCATCGACGCCCGGAACTACCTCACCCTGATCGCGTCGGGAAAGCTCCGCCTCACCGGCCCCGTCTTCGGCGCGACGCTGGCCGGCCGGATGACCGCCGACGAGGGCGTGCTCTACTTCGCCGACCTCGTGACCAAGCAGGTCGTGGACCTGAGCGACCCCGCCACGGTGGCCCTGATCGACACCGCCTTCGCCCGCGACGCCACCCTGCGGCCGTCGGTGGAGAACCGGTTCGTGGATTCGCTCAACATCGCCAACCTCCGCGTGTCGGTCGGCGACGAGTTCTGGCTGCGCTCCACCGAGGCCAACATCCGGCTGGCCGGCGACGTGACGGTCAACAAGGCGGCGCGCAACTACCGACTCGACGGCACCCTCAAGGCCGACCGCGGCACGTACGCGCTCAAGATCGGGTTCATCACCCGGCCGTTCACCGTGCAGTCGGGGACGGTGCAGTTCCTCGGCACCCCGGACCTGAACGCCGAGCTCGACATCCAGGCGCTCCACACCGTGCGGCCGTCGGACGCGACCGCGGACATCCCGGTGGTGGCGCACATCACCGGCACCACGCTGGCGCCCAAGCTCGCGCTCTCGAGCCCCCAGAACCCGACCCTGTCGGAGACCGAACTGGTCTCGTACCTGATGTTCGGCCGGCCGTCGTTCGCCCTCGACCAGACCACTGCGGCGGGGCCGGGGAGCAGCGAGCAGGCGGCGCTCCAGACCGGGCTCGCCTACCTCTCGAGCGCGCTCTCGAGCGAGATCGAGCGCGCGCTGGTCTCCGACCTCGGCGTGCCGGTGGACTTCGTGGAGATCCGGCCCGGCGGCGCGGGAGGTAGCTTCGTGAGCGCCAACGCCGGGCTCACCACCCTCTCCGCCGGGTGGCGGATCGGGAACCGGACGTTCTTCACCTTCAACGCCGGCCTCTGCCCGAACCTGGGCCAGCTCAGCTATCGCAGCTTCGGCGCCAGCATCGAGCAGCGGCTCAACCCCTGGGTCCGCGCCCAGGCCAGCGTGGAACCGGTGCGCACCTGCCAGCCCAACGTGGCGGTGGACGCGCTGGGCGCCACCAACCAGTATCAGCTCGGCTTCGACCTCCTCTGGGATCGGGAATACTGACGTGACCCGTGTGCTCATCATCACCAACCCCGCCGCCGCCCGCACCGACGAGGAAGCGATCCGCACCGTCGAGCGCACCCTTCGCCAGGGCGGCTGGCAGGCCGACCTCCTGGTCACCGGCGGCCCGGGCGACGCCCGCCGCTTCGCCGAGGAGGGGGTCCGCGCCGGCGTGGACGTGGTCGCGGTCCACGGGGGCGACGGCACGACCATGCAGGCGGCGGCCGCGCTGGTGGGCACCGAGGTCGGCCTCGGGGTGATCCCCGGCGGCACCGGCAACCTCCTCGCCGGCAACCTCCGGATCCCCACCCATCCCCGCAAGGCGGCCGAGATGCTCCTCGGCGCGCGCCCGCGTCCCTTCGACCTTGGCCGGATGGAGCGCGCCGACGGGGTGCACTACTTCGCGGTCGCCTGCGGCGCCGGCTTCGACGCGCGGGTGATGGCGGAGACCCCGTCCGAGGGGAAGCGCCGGTGGGGGATGGGCGCCTACGTGGCCACCACGCTCCGCCTCCTGCCCGACGTGCGCAGCACCGAGACCCGGATCGTCGTGGACGGGCTCGAGCGGCGGCTCCGTACCACGATGATCCTCGTGGCCAACTGCGGCGAGGTGATCCCGCCGCTGGTGCGGCTGCGGAGCGGCATCTCGCCCTCCGACGGGCTGCTCGACGTCATCGCCGTCCGGGCGGACAGCATC
>CAMLHU010000032.1 GCA_946479825.1 uncultured Gemmatimonadota bacterium | reverse complement strand
CGTGCCGCAGGAACACCCAGTCGGAGCAGGTCGGGCTGCCGAAGGTGCGGATCGCCGGGCGCACCCGCCGGAGCGCGGCGAGGAGCGCCGACCCCGCCGGCGTCTCGCAGGGGACGAGCCGCTCGCTCGTCACGACAACGTCCGAGCGGAGCTTGGCCGTGAGCGCCGCCGCGAGCTCGCCGTGGGTCCAGCTCGGCGTGCTCCGCACGTCAAGCACCGCGCGCGCGCTCGGCGGCGTTACGTTCCGGCTCACCCCCGCCTCCACCATCGTGGCGGTGACGGTGGGCTGGCCCAGGATCGGGTGCGGGCGGTCCTGCGCCACCGACGCCAGCGCGAGGAGGTCCGCCGCGAGGGCGGTCACCGCGTTGGTAAAGTCACCCTCGGACGCGTAGCCGGCGTGGCGCTGGTCGCCGTGCGCCACGAGATCCACCATCATCAGGCCGCGCTGCGCCACCGCGACGTCGAGGTTGGTCGGCTCGCCCACCACCGCGCAGTCGATCGGTCCCGCCGCCGCGACCAGCGCCGGCATCGAGGTGTGCTTCGTCTCCTCGCCGTAGCCGAAGAGGAGGAGCAACCGCCCGCGCCGCACGCTCCCCGCCCGCGCGGCGTCCGCGGCGGCGGTGAGCATCGCCGCGACGCTCGCCTTCGCGTCGCCCGAGCCGCGGCCGTACAGGCGGCCGTCCTCGACCACGGGAGTGAAGGGATCGCGGGTCCACCCTTCGCCGGGGGGCACCGTGTCGAGGTGGGAGGCGAGCGCCAGCGTCGGGCCGTCGGCGGCACCGCGGACCTCCACCACCACGCCGTCGGCGCCTCGCCGCACGGCGAGCCCGGCGGCCTGCGCGCGCGCCTCGACCAGCCGGCCCGCCGCCTCCTCCGTCCCGCTCACCGACGGCGTGGCGACGAGCTCGGTCAGGAGCTCGACCTCAGCCGGCAAGGTCGACGCCGAGGTAGGTGGCCTTCTCCTTGCGGCCGACGATCATCGTGCCGCAGCCGGCGCCGGTGAACACCTCGAGCAGCAGCGCGTCCGGCGCGCGTCCATCGATGATGTGGGTGCGTTCGACGCCGCCGGTGGCGGCGCGGATGCACGCCTCCACCTTGGGCCGCATCCCGCCGGCCAACGCCCCGCTCGCCATCAGGCCGGCCAGGTCGTCAGGATCGGCGAAGGCGACCAGCGTGGACGGGTCGTTGCGATCGCGGAGCACCCCCGGCGCGCCGGTCAGGAAGATCAGCTTCTGCGCCCGGAGGGCCACGGCGAGCGACTCGGCGACGGTGTCGGCGTTGACGTTGAAGACGTGGCCCTCGCCGTCCCCGGCCAGGCTCGCCACCACGGGCACGAACCGCGCCTCGAGCAGCGTGGTGAGCACGCGGGGATCCACCGCCGTCACGTCGCCGACGTGGCCGTAGTCCACCGTGCGCTCCCGGCCGTCGTCGTCCACCACCTTGACCGGCGGGCGGCGCCGGGCGGTGATGAGGTCGGCGTCCACCCCCGAGAGCCCGACGGCCTGGATCTCGTGCTCGCGCAGGGCGGCCAGCAGCTCGATGTTGAGCGTGCCGCCGTAGACCATCTTGACCACGTCGAGCGCCTGGTCGTCGGTGATCCGGCGCCCCGCGACCATCTGCGGCTCCCCGCCGAGCCGGCGGGTGAGCTCGTTGGCCTGCGGGCCGCCGCCGTGCACGACCACCAGCCGGATACTGAGCGACGACAACAGTGCCAACTGCGCCGCCACCGCGTCCAGCACGGCCGGGTCGCGGAGCACGTCGCCCCCGAGCTTCACGACGAAGACATGGTCGCGGTAGGCGCGCACGTACCGGAGCGCGCCCTTGAGGCCCGCGATCCCCTTCGAACTGTCAATGCTCATTCAGTCTCCGTATCAGTGAGCGGTGAGCGGTCAGTGGTCAGCGGTCAGCGGTCAGCGGGGCGACGTCGGTGTCCGTCGCCCGGCTCACCGTTCACTGCCTACCGCTTGCCGCCCGATCCGATCAACTCCAATAGCAGCGCGCGCTGCACGTGCAGCCGGTTCTCCGCTTCGTCCACCACCACCGAGTTGGGGCCGTCGAGGACGGCGCCGTCGAGTTCCACGTTCCGCCGCACCGGCAGGCAGTGAAGGACGATCCCCTTCCCGCCCGGCGTGCGCCGCACCCGCTCCTGGGTGATCCGCCAATCGCGCAGCCCGGCACGGAAGGCTGACTCCTCCTCCGGCCTCCCGAAGAGCGAGAGCGCGCCCCAGCTCTTGGGATAGACCGCGTGGGCCCCGGCCAGCGCCCCATCGAGGTCCGTCGTGACCGACACCGACCCGCCGCGCGACTCCGCGAGGGTGCGGATGGCCGTCATATCGTCGGGATCGAGGTCGTACCCCTCGGGGCGGGCAACGACGACCTCCATCCCGAGGTGCGCCGCGGCGATGGCCGCGCTCGCCGGCACGGCCGTCGGCAGCGCCTTCGGGTGCCACGCCCACGACAGCACGAACCGCTTGCCGCGGGTCTCGCCCAGGTGCTCCTGCATCGTGAGCGCGTCGGCGAGCCCCTGGCACGGATGCCGCCGCGCCGACTCCATGTTGATGACCGGCTTCTCGGCATACCGGGCGAAGTTGCGGATCACCTCGTCGCGCCGGGTGCGCTCCCAGTCCGTCCCGCGGGGGAAGCTCCGCACCGCGAGCGCGTCGGCATACCGGCCGAGCACCCGCGCCGCCTCGATGATGTGCTCGACGGTGGTCCCGTCCATCACCGCGTCGAGCTCGGTCTCGAGGCTCCAGCTCCCCTTCCCCGGCTCCAGGATCACGGCGTGCCCGCCGTGCAGGAACATCGCGGTCTCGAAGCTCGCGCGGGTGCGGAGGCTCGGGTCCATGAACACCGCCGCCAGCACCTTCCGCTCGAGCCCGCCGGTCACCTCGCCGCGCTTGACCCGCCGCGCCAGGGCCAGGATCCCGTCCACCTCGTCGGGGGTCCACTCCTCCATCGCCAGGAAATCGCGCTTCACCTGAGCGCCTCCCCGAGCGCCGCGAGCAGCAGCTCGGCCTCGGCCTCCGAGAACGAGAGCGGCGGGAGCAGGCGGACGACCCGCTCGCCGGCGGTGCCGACCAGCACCTTGCGCGCCCAGAGCGCCTCCTGCACCGGGCGCGCGGGCCGGTCGAGCCAGAGGCCGAGCAGCAGGCCGCGCCCGGTGACCGTGGCGACGCCGAGCTTCCGCGCGCCGGCGCGGAGCTGCTCGCCCCGCGCGCGCACGTTGGCGAGGAGCCCCTCGCGGTCGATGACGTCGAGCGTGGCGAGCGCCGCGGCGCAGGGCACCGGCCCGCCGCCGAAGGTGCTGCCGAGGTCGCCCGAGCGGACCTCCGCCGTGACCCGGTCACTCGCCACCGTGGCGCCGATCGGGATCCCCGACGCGAGCCCCTTCGCCATCGTGAGGATGTCCGGCGTCACCCCGACCGACTCGGCCGCTGTGAAGGTCCCCGACCGCCCCACCCCGCACTGCACCTCGTCGAAGATCAGCGCCGCGCCGGTACGGTCGCACGCCTCGCGCGCGGCCCGCAGGAACGCCGGCGAGGCGTCGCGCGCGCCGCCCATCCCCTGCACCGGCTCCACGATGACGGCGGCGGTCTGGTCGTCCACGGTCCGCGCCATCGCGGCCGCGTCGTCGAACGGCACCTTGACCGAGAGCGGCATCCCCGCGCGGCGGGCGAAGGACTGGTAGTGCTCCCCGTCGGTCACGGCGAGCGTGGCGACGGTGCGCCCGTGCCAGCCCCCCGTCACCGAGACGACCTTCTGACGGCCGGTGAGCTTCCGCGCCAGGTGCAGCGCGTTCTCGTTGGCCTCCGCCCCCGAGTTGCAGAAGAACACCCGCGTCAGCCCCGCCGGCATCCGCGCCACCAGCGCCTCGGCCAGCGCCTCGCGCTGCGGCAGCGGCACCGCGGTGGAGTAGAACATCAGCGTCGCCGCCTGCTCGGCCACGGCGCGCACCACGGCGGGGTGCGAATGGCCGGTCGAGGCGACGGCGTGGCCGCCGTACGCGTCGAGCCAGCGGGTGCCGTCCGCCTCGACGAGCCAGCTCCCCTCGCCCCGCACCGGCCGCACCGGCATCTGCGAGTAGGTGGCGAGCAGCGCGCTCCCCCGCGCGGGCGGCGCGGCCTGGTCGGTCAGCACGGGTAGATCCCTCCGAAGCCGAGCCCCGCCGTCTCCGGCAGGCCCAGCGCAAGGTTCATGGCCTGGACGCCCTGGCCGCCGGCGCCCTTCACCAGGTTGTCGAGCGCCACCATCACCTGCAGCTCGCGCCCGTCCGGCGTGGCGGCGGCGTGGATGAGCGCGTAGTTGGTCCCGACGCAGTGGGTGAGCTCCGGCGCCTGGTCGAGCACCCGGACGAACGGACGCCCCGCATAGGCCGCCCGGTAGCGCTCGGGCGAGAGCCCGCCCCGCGCCGAGCGGGCGTGGAGCGTGAGGTAGATGCCCCGCACGAACGGCCCCGAATGCACCATCAGGCGAGGTCCCGGCTCGGCGCCGCCCCACTCGCGCCAGCGCTGCAGGATCTCGGCCTCGTGCCGATGCCCCAGGATGCCGTAGGCGAAGACGTTGTGCGCGCGGGCCGGGTGATGGGTGGTGGGCTTCGGGCTCACGCCGGCGCCGCTCGAGCCGGTGATGGCGAAGAGCGACGGGCTCACGCCGAGCCCGGCGAGCGGATAGAGCGCGAGCTGGGCCGCGGTCGCGAAGCATCCCGGCGCTGCGAGCGCGCGCTTGCCCCGGAGCGCCGTCCCCGCGAGGTCCGCGAGGGCGTAGGTGAATTCCGGCACCAGGGCGGGCGCGGGGTGCGGGCCGTAGAACCGCTCGTAGAGCGCGAGGTCCGAGGTCCGGAAGTCGGCGGCGATGTCCACGACCAGCTTGGGCTTTCGAGCGAGGATCTCGCCCGCCACGCGCGACGATTCGCCGTGCTCGAGCGCCAGGTACACCACGTCCGCCCCCGCCGCGGCCTCGGCCGGCACGGCACCGGAGAACGTCGCGTCGGTGACCGTCGCGAGCTGCGGGTGCACCGAGGCCACCGGCCTCCCGGCCTGGCTCCGGCTGGTGGCGACGATCCCGTCCACCTCAGGATGCTGATGGAGGAGACGCAGCAGCTCGCCGCCGGCGTACCCGGCGGCGCCGATGACCGCGACCTTCACGCCGCGGCCCCGGCCGGGGCGCCGGACTCGCGCCGGGCGAGCGCCTCGCGCACCGCCTGCACCAGCCCGTCGGCGTCGCGCTTGGCGTTGTGCGCCGGGACGCCGAGCGAGGCGCGGATGTAGTCGCGGCCGACCTCGTTGTCGGTGGCGGGGCCGGTGAGGACGGTCACGGGGAGGCCGAACCGCTCGCGCATCAGCTCCACCGCGCCCCAGCACCCCACCGGATCGGGCGCCGCCATCACGAACGCGGCCCCCGCGGCGGTGAGCTCGCGGTCCTGCAGGATGTCCTGCACGCCGTACTCGCCGAGGATGCCGTCGCCCAGCTCCGCCACGATCACGTCGGGGCGCTCGCCCGCCAGCCGGTTGAAGATCCCCTTGGCCACGCCGACGGTCATCCCGGCGTGGGTGCTCGCCGCCCCGGCGTCGTTGAACGTCAGCGCGGCGACCGCGCCGGCGTCCTGCATCGAGAGCGAGTCGCGCATCAGCGACACGCCGGTGAGCTTGGCCGCCGCCACCCGGAGCCCCGCGCGCGAGAGCCCGCGCACCAGCTCGGTCGCGGCCACGGTCTTCCCGGCGTTCATGCAGGTGCCCGCCACGTACACCACCGGCGCCTCGAGCTGCAGCCGGTCGGCCGCGGGCACCGCGCCGTCGCGGATATGCGCCGGACGCCCGATCCGGTCGCCGAGCTCGGGGAAGGCCAGGATGGCGCCCAGCACCTCCGCCTTGAACGGCGCGCCGATCTCCGGATTGGACGACGTGCACCGGCCCAGGATCCCGCCCAGGTTGAGGACGTTGATCACGTCGCCCACGGCGATGTGGCTCGGCACCTCGCCCGCGTAACCGCGGAGCGCGCGGCGCACGCCGAGCGTCCCCGCCAGCACGTCGCCGGCGCGGAGCGAGACCATCCGTCCCGCCAGGTCCTCGACGGTGTTGTAGGTGGACTTGTCCTCGAGGATCCGCACCGCGAGGACGTACCCCTCGGCGGCTACGATCTCGTCGCCGACGATGACGTCGGTGCCGAGTCGCGCGTTGCGCGTGGACGACGAGATCCGGTCGAGCCGGACCCTGGTGGTCACGACCATCTCACCCTCCCGCCCGACGGGCGATCAGCGACGGGATGGCCGAGACCCGGGCGAACCCGCGGGCCTCCTCTCCCGTCCAGAGCCGGTTCTCCTCGCCGTAGGTGGCGACGGCCGGGTCCATCATCGAGTACGGGCTCCGGGTGCCGACCACCTGGAACCGGCCCGGGGCGAGCCGCACCCGCGTCTCCCCCTCCACCCGGACCTGCGAGCTCGCGATCAGCGCCTCGATGTCGCGCAGCGCCGGGTCGAAGTACTGCCCCTCGTGCAGCCGGTCGCCGTAGAACTTCGCGAGCTGGTCCTTCCAGAACATCTGCCAGCGGGTGAGCACCAGCTTCTCGAGCTCGCGGTGCGCCCGGATGAGCAGGAGCGCCGCGCCGGCCTCGAAGCCGACCCGTCCCTTGATGCCGATGGTGGTCTCGCCCACGTGGATGTCGCGACCGAAGCCGTACGCCCGCGCCAGGCCGTTGATCCGGTCCACCAGTTCGGCACCCTCCCCTGCCTCGCCGTCGAGCGCCACCGGGAGCCCGCCCTGCCACGCCAGCACGACCTCCCGCACCGCCGGGGCGTCGGCCGGCGGGTCGAGCAGCTCGGCCGGCGGGCCGGCCCACGAGTCGTGGGTCCAGCCGCCTCCCCAGGTGGTGCCCCAGAGTCCGCGGTTGATCGAGTAGCTCCCGGCCTGGCCCGGGACCGGGAGCCCCCGGCGGGTCAGCTCGGCGATCGCGTCGGCCCGCTGGAGGTTCCGCTCCCGGATCGGCGTCACGATCTCGAGCTCGGGCGCCAGCACCCGGAACGCGACGTCGAAGCGGACCTGGTCGTTGCCCGCGCCGGTCGAGCCGTGCGCCACCGCCGCCGCCCCGATCCGGCGCGCCACCTCGATCACCGCGATGGCCTGCTGGGTCCGCTCCGCCGCCACGCTCAGCGGATAGACCTCGCCCCGGAGGACGTTGCCCTGGATCAGGAACCGGACGAACCGGTCGAACACCGCCTCGCGGGCGTCCACCTCGTGATGCTCCGCCGCGCCGACCGCCAGCGCCTGCGCCCGGACCGCGGCCCGGTCCTCGGCCGTGGTCCCGCCGGTGTCCACGAAGACCGTGTGCACCGTCCAGCCGGCGTCGGTGAGATGGGGAACGCACCACGAAGTGTCGAGCCCGCCGGAGAAGGCGAGGGCGATGAGGCGATTTTGCATACTGCATAAATATGCAACAATCGCCCGGGGCGCAAGAGGGGCAGAGCCGTGGGACCACGGAGGGCACGGAGCGTCACGGAGGACCACGGAGAATTGCGAGTCGGTGTGGTCTTGCGAACGGAGCTCCGCTCGTCAGCCCACATTGTCAGGCGACTCTCCGCGCCGCTCCGTGTACCTCCGTGCTCTCCGTGGTCCCACGTTACCAGCGATGAGCGCCTACCACCCCTCCGCGACGGCGACGATAAGGTCGGCGAGACCGGCCACGTCGCGCAGGTCCACCACCTCTGCCGGCGAGTGGGCGTAGCGGAGCGGCCAGCCGATCGGCACGTCCACCACGCCCCACCCCGCGAAGGCGGAGCCGTCGTTGCCGCCGTTGGTGGCGCCGACCTGGAGCGGGAGGCCGCGCCGCCGGGCGAGCGCCACCAGCGAATCCACGTACGCCGGCGGGGTCACGGCGCTCTGGTCCACCGCCCGCGCCACCGGCCCGAGGCCAAGCGGCGCCACGGCGAAGTTCTGCGGCTCGAGCGGAGAGTCGGCCGACACGAACGTGTCGATCGCGTGGACCCGCGCCACGTCGCCCTTGAGCGAGTCGGCCGCGACCCGCGCGCCGTCGAGCCCGGTCTCCTCGCGGACGCTCCAGAGGAAGGTGACCGCGTGGCGCAGGCGCGCCGGGTCGAGGTGGCGCACCGCGAGCACCAGCGCGGCCGAGCCCACCCGGTCGTCGAAGGAGCGCGCGGTGGCCCGGGTGCCGAGCAGGTCGGCATACCGCTTGGGCATCGTGACGGTGGAGCCCACCCGGACGCCGAGCGATTCCGCGGCGGCGCGGCCCGTCACCCCGACGTCCACCCGGTAGCCGGGGCGCGATCCGCGCCCGGCGCCTGTGTCCGCCGGCGTGAACACCCCCGGCACGTCGCCCTTCGTGGTGTGGACCAGCGCCGGCTCGGCGGCGAAGAGGAACGGGAAGAACCCGCCGCGGGGCTCGAGTTCGAGGGTCCCGTCGTCGCGGATGGCGCTCACCGCAAAGCCGATCTCATCCTGGTGGGCGACGAACACCACCCGCGGCGCGCCCTTCCCCACCGTGAGCCAGAGGTTGCCGGCCGAATCGGTCGCGGGGTGCGCCCAGGCCGGAAGCAGCCGGACGATGGTCGCCCGGACCGGCGCTTCCGCGCCGGACACGCCGTAGCTCTCGATCAACGGGCGCAGCACCTGGCGTACCTCGACGAGCCCGGTGCGGCGCTGGGCCTGGGCCGCGCCGGGGATCGCGGCGAGCGCCGCGAGCGCGAGCAATGCGTTGCGGGCGGCGCTCATCGGGCAACTCCGATCGTCGCGCCGAGGGAGTCGGCGAGCCGCTCGACGTCGCCAAGCGAGACGGTCTCGACCGGCGTGCCGGGGTACCGGACCGGCAGCGACAGGTGCGACGCGACCCCGAGCGCCGGCAGGCGGCGCTGTGCGACCGGATCGCCGGCGGCGACGAGCCCGCCCAGCTCGCCCGCGACGCCGTCCAGCAGCACGCTGCGGTCGAACGGGCCGAAGAGGTTGAGGACGGTCCGTAGGCCGCGGGCCCCAAGCCGGTCCTCCACCACGAACGCCACGACCACCCGTCCCGTCGGCCGACTTCGCGTGGCCGCGACCGCCAGGGCCGCGCACGCCGACCGACGGCCCGCCCACGGCGCCGCGAGCCGGCCGTCGCCGTAACTCATCGGCTGCTTTTCGCGCGCCACCGGCGCCAGGACCGCGATCCCCCCGGCCCGTGCCGCCGCCCCGCTCGCGGCGCCGACATCCACAAGTGCGTCATCCACGGTGAACGGGGCGTTCGCCGCGGCGCGGTCGCGGGTCAGGTGCACCGACCGGACCGCGACCACCCCCGCCAGCGGCCCCCGCGACGACCAGACGGTGACTCGCTGCCCTTCGAGCGCGCGGTCGAAGTCCGCGATCGGCGGCGCCCCCACCCGTCGGAGCGTGAGCCAGCCGTCGTCGCGGATCCGGCCGACCACATACCCCGCCTCGTCGAGCGGGCAGGCGACCAGGAGCCCGCCGGGCCCCTTCCCCCACGTTCGCACAACGTCGCCCGCGCGGTCGCGCTTGGCACCCGGCACCAGCGCGCGCACCGAGTCGGCGACGGCCTGCTCGAACCCGGTCACCGCCGTCATCGCGGCCAGCCGCTTCGCGACCGGCGCCGCCTGCGCCCGGACCCCGCCGGCGACCAGGCACGCCGCCGCCGCTGCCGTCGCCGACCGACGAAGGAATCGCATGGTGCTCTCCACTGAAGGATGTGGTTCCCGCCAAACATATGGCGCCGATGATACTATTCGCCAACGCCGACCCCGGAGCCCCGATGTCCCTCTGGCTCGCCCTCATCCTCGTCGTCGCCGCCGCCGCAGCGGCGTGGCTCGCGGCGCGCCGCCCCGCCGATCCGCTCGTGGTCCGCGAACTCGCCGAGCTCCGCGCGCGGCTCGACCTGCTGGCGGGCGCGCAGCAGGTGGTGCCGCAGACGGTGGCGACGCTCACCGCGACGGTGGCCGACCAGCTGCGGCAGTCGGGCACGGCGGTGGCCGACGTCCGCGACCGCCTCACTCGGCTCACCGACGCGACGGCCCGCCTCGAGGAGATGGGCCAGCGGGTGGCCGAGGTGCAGGACCTCCTCCGCGTCCCCAAGCTCCGCGGCACCCTGGGCGAGGTCTGGCTCGAGGAGCTCCTCCGCCAGGTCTTCCCGGCCTCCCAGTACGAGATGCAGTACCCGTTCCGCAGCGGCGAGCGGGTGGACGCGGTGCTCAGGATCGGCGGCGGGCTCGTGCCGGTGGACGCCAAGTTCCCGCTCGAGGCCTTCCAGCGGATGCAGGCGCAGGACGGCGACGCGGCCGAACGCGAGCGGAAGACCTTCCGCCGCTCCCTGCGCGCCCGGATCGACGAGATCGCCGACAAGTACATCCGGCCCGACGAGGGGACGTTCGAGTTCGCGCTGATGTACCTGCCGGCGGAGGCGGTGTACTACGAAGCGATCGTTCGGGGCGAGACGCTGGACGACGACCGCAGCGTCCTCGGGTACGCGGTCGAGCGCCGGGTGATCCCGGTCTCGCCGCACACGTTCTATGCCTACCTGGCGGCGGTGCTCCACGGACTCAAGGGGCTGCGGGTGGAGGAACGTTCCCGCACGATCCTGGCGGAGATCGGCTCGCTGCGGCAGCAGCTCGACAAGTTCTGGACGGCGTGGGACAAGGTGGGGCTGCATCTCGGCAACGCGACGCGGCAGTACGAGGAAGGCGGCCGCGAGCGGGAGCGGATCGCCGGACGCCTCGACCGGCTCACCAGCGGCGAAGACGCACCGGCGCTCCCGCCTGAGTGACGGGAGCGCCGGGCGCGCAGGCGCTCAGGGGGCGGTCAGCGGAAGGTCGCGACCCGCTCCACCGGATGCCGGTGGTGCGGGAATCCCTCTTCGGCGCCGCGGCCGATGGCCACGATCGCCGGGATGGTGACGTGCGGTGGCAGGCCGAGCAGCCGCTTGACCTCGTCGGGCCGGAAGCCGAGCATCGCCGAGGTGCTGTAGCCGAACGACTGGGCCAGCAGCAACAGGTACCCCAGGTTGGTGTACGCGATGGCGTGGCCCCACGCCTGCCGCTCTTCGGCCGACTTGTCGGCGAAGGCGCGCTCGATGCCGGCCTTGACCCCGGGGCGGCGCTCGTCCGGATAGCCGGGATGGATCACCTCGTCCACCTGGGCGAGCGCGTCCACCATGTCGCTGTACAGCACGATCACCGCCGGCGCCGCGGTCACCTGCGGCTGGCGGAACGCCGCCTCGGCCAGCTGGGCCTTGAGGGCCGGGTCGCGCACCACCACATACCGGGCCGGCTGGCCGGTGAACGGCGTCGGCGCGAGGCCGGTCAAGCGGATGATCTCGCGGAGATCGGACTCCGACACCTGCTCGTCGGAGTAGCGGCGGATGGATCGCCGGGCCAGTGCGGCCTCGGCGGCGGTCAGTTGGGAAACGGCAACGGCGGTCATTGTCTCTATCTCCTGCTCGGCCGAGGGGTCGGCTCGTTTGACTGTAGGATAGTCGTGATAACGAATATCGTCAAGAGCAGTATATGGAGACCCCGCTGACGCCGGGAAGGTCCATCGCCATATATAGGAGAGGCGGCGCCGGGGGTTGCTGGCCGAAACACCCCCGTGGCGGTGCCTCGCCTCCTATCACGCAGCCGGACCGAACCCCCTGTCCCGGAGCGCCCATGCGCCGAGCCTTCGTCCTCTCCCTGGCCTGTTCGGCCGCCTTCGCCGCCACCGCCGCCGCGCAATCGGGCGGCTCCATCGAGCTCGGCGTCTTCGGCCGGGCCGTGGACTACGACAAGAGCCTCCAGTTCAAGACCGGGTTCGGCGGGGGTGGCAGGCTTGGGGTCTACGTCGGTCCTGGCTGGGCCGTCGAGGCCGACGCCTCGATCAATTCCACGAAGGGAAAGGTCTCAGGGGCCTCGAGCACCACGCGCCCGCTCCACGTCCGCCTCGCCAAGCACTGGGGCGACCTGGACCAGATCATCCTCGGCGCCGGCTACGCCCACTACACCATCAGCCCCGCCAGCGGGAACGACCTAAGCGCGAGCGGATTGTCCGGCGCCGTGAGCTATCAGCACCGGTTCTCGCCGGTGGTCGGGCTTCGGATCGACCTGGTGGGCGACTACTACCCGACCGGCGCCAACGACGCCGCGGGCCCGCCCAAGACCACCAACATCAACTACTCCCTGCAGGCGGGACTCAACCTGCTGTTCGCCGCCCACCAGGGGCCGAAGGATTCCGACAAGGACGGCGTCCCCGACAAGTCCGACGCCTGCGCCAACACGCCGGCCGGTACCGCCGTGGATGCGCGCGGTTGCCCCCTGCCCCAGGATTCGGACCACGACGGCGTCACCGATGACGTGGATCGCTGCCCCGGCACGCCGGCGGGGACCAAGGTGGACGCCAAGGGATGCCCGATCCCCGTCGATTCCGACCATGATGGCGTCCCGGACAACGTGGACGCCTGCCCCGGCACGCCGGCGGGCCAGAAGGTGGACGCCAAGGGGTGCCCGATCCCGATCGACTCCGACGGCGACGGGGTGACGGACAACCTCGACGTCTGCCCCGGCACCCCCGCGGGCCAGAAGGTGGACGCCAAGGGCTGCCCGCTGCCGATCGACTCCGACAGCGACGGCGTCACCGACGACAAGGA
>CAMLHU010000031.1 GCA_946479825.1 uncultured Gemmatimonadota bacterium | reverse complement strand
GGCGCGGACTGCTCTTCCCCGCCGACGGCGCCTTCCAGCCGCTCGCCCGCTGCCGCACCCTCGCCACCCGGGCCATCGCCGGCGGGGCGCAGCTCTTCGAACAGACCGCCGCCCTCGCGATCGCGGGTGACCGCGTGGAGGCCGGCGGCGGCGCGATCCGCTGCGAGCGGGCGATCGTCGCGGTGGACGGGAAGCTCGAGGTCCTCATCCCGGAGCTGGCCCAGCGGGTCCGGACCTCGCGCCTCCAGATGCTGGCGACGGCATCGGAACCCCGCGTCACCTTCCCGCGCCCCGTCTACTACCGCTACGGCTATGAGTACTGGCAGCAGCTCCCGACCGGCGAGATCGCCCTCGGCGGATTCCGCGACGCCGGCGGCGACGCCGAGTGGACCACGGACACCGAGCCCACCGAGGCGATCCAGGACCGGCTCGAGGAGTTCCTGATCCAGCGGCTCGGCGTGCTCGCGCCGATCACCCATCGGTGGGGGGCGTCGGTGGGGTACACGGACGACGGGATGCCGGTGTTCGCTGAGGTGCGACCCGGCGTGTGGGCCATCGGTGGCTACAACGGCACCGGCAACGTGGTCGGCGCGCTCTGCGGGCGCGCAGCGGCACACGAGGTGTGGGGCGAGGGGACGGAGGTCGGGGAGGTGGTCAGGGGGTAGGGCCGCGATAGGCCTGGGCGGACGGTATCGCGGAGATCTGGTTTCGAAGTACCTTGGTTGGAGCCCCTCGCACGACGCCTACGGATAACGGATAGCGAACTCATATGCCCACCACCCGTCGAGACTTCCTCCGCACTACCGCCGCGCTGGCGGGGGTGAGTGCACTGCCGTCGTTGGGCGCGCCGGAGTGGATGACGCGCGCCTTCGGGGCGACAGCCCGGATCCCGAGGATCGGGGTCCAGCTCTACACCGTGCGCTCGCTGATGGCCAAGGACTTCGAGGGGACGCTCAAGGCCGTGGCGGGGATCGGCTATAAGGAAGTGGAGTTCGCGGGGTACTTCGACCAGAAGCCCGTCGAGATCCGGAAACTCCTCGACCACCTGGGCCTCCGCGCGCCGTCGGCGCACGTGGCCATCGAGTCGCTCGAGCGGGAGCCGAACGCCGTGTTCGACGCGGCGCGCGCGATCGGCCACGAGTACGTGGTCGTCGCCTGGCTCGACGAGGACCGCCGCAACACCGTCGCCGCCCTGCAGAAGAGCGCCGACGGGTTCAACGCCATCGGCGAGAAGGCGCGTGCCGCCGGGCTCAAGTTCGCCTACCACAACCACAACCCGGAGTTCACCCCGATCGAGGGGCAGCTCCCGTACGACATCTTCCTCGACCGCACCGACCCGAAGCTGGTGCAGTTCGAGATGGACCTCTACTGGATCACGCTGGGCGGCGGCGACCCGCTCAAGTACTTCGCGAAGTACCCGGGCCGCTTCCCGATGGTGCACGTCAAGGATCTCTCGGCCGACCGCAAGATGGTGGACGTCGGCCGGGGGACGATCGACTGGAAGGGGATCTTCGGGCACGCGAAGCAGGCGGGGACCGTGCATTACTTCGTGGAGCACGACGATCCGCCGTCGCCGCTGGCGGACATCAAGGTCAGCTACGAGTACCTGCGGGGGCTTCGATTCTGACCGGATCGGGACCCGAAGCGCAACGTCGATCGGAAGTCCTCGAAAAGGCCCGCGACTTGAGACTTCTCCTCACCCCCCTGCCCCCCGCTCCACGTACGTGGCGACCGAAGCGGCCCTTGCGAGCGCGAAGCGCGAGTCGGCCGCGAGGAAGTGGGGGAACGGCAGTGAGGAGAGCGGTGGCCGCGGGTCTGATCGCGCTGTCGGTCACCGCATCCCTGTCCGCGCAGGCGCCGCAAGTCCGACCCTGGCCCGCCGTCGCGACGCCGTACGTCGAAGGCTACGGCCAGACGCTCGCCGGTGAGCGCTTCTCCTACCGTACCGCATCGCCCCTCATCAGCAGTGCGCTCCTCGTCCGCAACATCGACAGCACCCGCTACATCGAGTGGCGCACGGCACCGGTCCCGCGACCGGTGGCGGGGCCGTTCGTGACCTTCGAGTGGATGGCGTCGATGGACGTGGTGGACGCCGGTACGGCGCAGCACCGCTTCACCCTCGCCATCGCCGGCCGCCCCGAATTCACCGTCCCCTCGCCGCTCGACACCGCCGACTGGGCGATCCCCGGCCGAGACGGCGCGACGCTCTCGTTCCACACCCTGCTCGTGGACTGGGCCGGCGCCGTGACCGGCCGGCTGACGCTGCGCGTGCCGGCGAGCTGGGTCGCCGCCGACAGCGGGCTGGTCCTCCGGATGACCGGCGAGAGTGCGAACAGCCGCTCGTGGTACATGACGTTCACCCAGCCGATCGCGCCGGTGGCGCTCGCCTCGGCGGAGCAGGCGCTGGTCAGGACGCGCACGGGAGTCCGCCAGGCGGTCCGCGTGGGCGTCTGGAGCCTGGTACCGGCCGATGCCGTGACGGTCTCGGTCGGCGGCGTCCCCCGGCTGCACACCGGCCTCCGGGAGGGCTGGAACGTCCTCGAGGTCCCGGTGCCCGCGGTCCGGCGCGACACGACGCTGGCGCTCGTGCTCACCGATGGACCCGACTCGACCCGCTGGGACGCCCTCCCGCTCGCGCCGGTCACGCCGAGGACCTTCTATCTCATCCCCCACGCGCACCTCGACATCGGGTACAACGTCGTCCAGGCGGACGCCGAGCGGCGCCACATCCGGACGTATCTCGACGGGATGGCGCTCGCGCGCCGGACCGCGGGGTATCCCCCGGGGGCGCGGTTCCACTGGAACGTCGAAGGTCTCTGGCCGGTGGAGGACTATCTGGCGCACGCCGGCCCGCGCGACCGCGCCGCGTTCCTCGCCGCCGCGCGCCGGGGCGACCTCTCGCTCAACGGCTTCTACGCCGACCTGATGACCGGGCTCTCTCGGCCCGAGGAGCTCGACTGGGCGCTGGCGTACGCCCGGACGCTGCGCGCCAGGGACCACGTCCCGATCACCACGGCGATGACGTCGGATGTCCCCGGGTTCAGCTGGGGCGTCGTCCCGGCGCTGGCGCGGGCGGGGATCCGCTACCTCTCGAGCGGCCCCAACTATCAGCCGCAGCTCCCGGGCCGCGGCGACCGGATCGGGCGCCTGCTCACCACCTGGGGGGACAGCGCGTTCTACTGGATGTCGCCGTCGGGACGGGATTCGGTGCTCGTGATGGTGGCCGGCCGCGGCTACTCGTGGTTCCACGCCCGCCGGCGCGGCTGGCCGGGCCTGGCCGACGAGGGCGGGCTCGTGGACTACGCCGACTCGCTCGCCGCGGCCCGCTACCCATGGGAGATCGTCCAGGTGCGCTACACCACCGGCGACAACGGCGCGGTGGACACGCTGCTCCCCGACGCGGTGCGGCGGTGGAACCGGACCTACGCCTCGCCCCGGGTGGTCATCGCCACGCTGCCGATGATGTTCAGCGCGTTCGAGCGGAAGTACGGGCGGGCCCTCCGCCGGGTGCGGGGAGACCTGACCGGCTACTGGGAGGACGGCGCCGGATCCACCGCGCGGGAGACCGCCGAGAGCCGGATGGCGGCGGAGCGGCTCACCGAGGCCGCGACGCTCTTCGCGATGCGCGACCCGATCCACTACGACGCCGCCGCCTTCTGGCGCGCCTGGCGCGACGTGGTGCTGTTCAGCGAGCACACCTGGGGCGCCGACCGGAGCATCAGCGACCCTGACGACCCCTTCGTGCTGGCGCAGTGGGCGGTGAAGCGCGGTTTCGCCGATTCCGCCGCCCGCCAGGCCGACACCCTGCTCGTGCGGGCGACCGGCGCGGCGGCATCCAGGTCCGTCGCCGCGCTCGACGTATTCAACCCGACCTCGAGCGTGCGATCGGCCATCGCCGGGCTTCCCGCAGGGATCAACGTCGAGCGCGACCGGGTGACCGACGCCGCCGGACGGCCGGTCCCCTCCGAGCGGCTCGCCAACGGGACGCTGGCCTTCCTGGCGGACTCGATCCCGGCGTTCGGCGCGCGCCGGTTCTGGTTCCATCCGGGATGGGCGCGCCCCGCCGGCGACGCGCACGCCGCCGGTGACTCGCTCTGGAACTCCGTGATCGTCGCGCACGTGGATACGGTCACCGGCGCGCTGGCGAGCGTCCGCTGGCACGGACACGAACTGGTGGACCGGGCGCACGGCGAGTGGAACGAGTACAAGTACGTGCGGGGGCGGTCATCCAGCGCCGCCGAGGGCGTGACGGGGGTGCGTCTTGTCGTCGCCGAGCCCGGGCCGGTGCTGGCGCGGCTCACGGTCATCTCGGCCGCGCCCAGCGCGATGTCGCTGGTCCGCACCTACACGCTCGGTTCAGGATCCGACTTCCTCGAGCTCTCCACCAGCATCGACAAGGCGCCGGTGCGCTCGAAGGAAGCGGTGCACGTCGGCTTCCCGTTCCTGGTGCCCGGGGGGCAGGTGCGCCTCGACGTGCCGTGGGCCATCGTCCGCCCCGACAGCGACCAGCTTCCGGGCGCCGACCGCAACGTGTTCACGGTGGACCGCTGGGCCGACGTCTCCAACGACAGCATCGGCGTGACGTGGGCGACACTCGACGCCCCGCTGGTCGAGGTCGGGGGGATGTGGGCCGAGGATTGGCATCACGAGGACGGGACCGAGGGGTGGCTTACGCACCTGCCCGCGACGCAGCTGCTCTATTCCTACGTGATGAACAACTACTGGCACACCAACTTCAAGGCCGACCAGCCGGGGCTGGTGACGTTCCGCTACGCCATCCGGCCGCACGGCCCGTGGGATCCGGCGGCGGCGGAGCGCTTCGGCATCGAAC
Source organism: uncultured Gemmatimonadota bacterium (assembly GCA_946479825.1). The sequence continues at coordinate 7,805 of CAMLHU010000031.1, read as the reverse complement.
GGAGCCAGTCGCTTGTCCCCGCCATCGCCGACACCCGGCGGCGGGTGCCGCCGCCGGCGCTCACCTCGAGCGACCCCGCGGTGATCGTCACCTCGCTCACGCCGGCGGGGCGGAACGCCATCGTCGTGGCCCTGTTCAATCCGACCGACCGGCCGCACACGACCATCCTGCGCGCCGGGGGCGCCGCCGTGCGGGCCACGCTGGCCCCGCTCGGCACCCGCACGTTGCGTGTGGCCCGCGGGGGCGCCAGGCGGTAAGTTGTTTTGAGTAGAATCTGCCGCACTCACCTTGAGGCCGTGATGAATCTTCTCCGCCATTCGTTGTCGTTGCTTGCCGGCGCCACGATCGCGCTCGCCGGAACGCTGTCGGCCCAGGTCAAGCAGCCGATGCCGACCGACTATCCCCAGCACTCGATGCAGCGCCCGCAGCCGCCGGTGATCACGCCGGGCGCCACCCCCGAAGCGCCGCCCTCCGACGCCACCGTGCTCTTCGACGGCAAGGACCTCTCGGCCTGGGTGGACGACTCGGGCCGCGCGGCGCCCTGGACCGTGGGCGACGGGTGGTTCGCCGTGAAGGCCGGGAGCGGTGACATCCACACCAGGGCCGGCTTCGGCGACGAGCAGCTGCACATCGAGTGGTCGGCCCCGACCCCGCCCACCGGCGAGGGCCAGGACCGCGGCAACAGCGGCGTGTACCTGATGCGGCACTACGAAGTGCAGGTGCTCGACTCGTACCACGCTGAGACCTACCCCGACGGCCAGGCGTCGGCGATCTACGGCCAGTATCCGCCGCTCGTCAACGCCGTGCGCGCGCCCGGCGAATGGAACGTGTACGACATCATCTTCCACGCCCCGCGCTGGAAGGACGACGGCTCGCTCGAGCGCCCGGCACGGATGACCGTCATCCTGAACGGCGTCGTGGTCCAGGACGACGTCGTCCTGACGGGCCCGACGGCGCACATGGTCCGCCCGCCCTACACCCGCCACGCCGACCGGCTCCCGATCGAGTTGCAGGATCACGGGCATCCGGTGCGGTATCGGAACGTGTGGGTGCGGGAGCTGCCGTGAGCCTCACCCCCGTTCCCCCTCTCCACGTATGTGGAGAGGGGGCCAGGGGGTGAGGACCCGAGACCAACGACCCACGACCCACGACTCACGACCAACGACCCCATATGAACATCCATACCAAACCCACCGAATACGACGTCGTCATCGTCGGCTCCGGCGCCGGCGGCGGGATGAGCGCCTACGCCCTGACGCACGCCGGCGCCAAGGTGCTGGTCCTCGAGGCCGGCCAGGACTGGGACAACCTGCGCGACAGCAAGATGCTCACCTGGCCCTATCAGTCTCCGCGCCGAGGGGCGAGCACCGACGAGCGGCCCTTCGGGGAATTCGACGCCTGCATCGGCGGGTGGGAGATCCCGGGCGAGCCCTACACCAAGGCGCCGGGCACGCGGTTCGACTGGTGGCGCGCCCGGATGGTCGGCGGCCGCACCAACCACTGGGGGCGCATCTCCCTCCGGTTCGGCCCTGACGACTTCCGGCGCAAGACGCTCGACGGCCTGGGCGACGACTGGCCGATCAGCTACGACGACATCGCGCCCTACTACGACCGCATCGACGACCTGATCGGCGTCTTCGGCAGCAACGAGGGGCTGCACAACGCCCCCGACGGCCATTTCCTCCCGGCGCCGCGCCCGCGCTGCTACGAGCTCCTGGTCAAGCAGGCGGCCGACAAGCTGGGCGTCACCTGCATCCCCGCTCGGCTCTCGATCCTCACCAAGCCGCTCAACGGGCGCGCCTCGTGCCACTACTGCGGCCAGTGCAATCGCGGGTGCGCGGTCAACGCCAACTTCACCTCCACCAACGTGCTCTTCCCGCCGGCGCACGCCACCGGCAACCTCACGCTCCGCACCCACTGCATGGTGCGCGAGGTGACCGTGGGCCCCGACGGCCGGGCCACCGGGGTGAGCTTCATCAACAAGCGCACCGGCCAGGACGAGCACGTGCGCGCCCGGGTGGTGGTGCTCGCGGCGAGCGCGCTCGAGACCTCGCGCATCCTGCTCAACTCGAAGTCCAATCACTTCCCGCACGGGCTCGCCAACTCGAGCGGCGTGGTCGGCAAGTACATCACCGACACCACCGGCAGCGACGTGGCGGGGTTCATCCCCAAGCTGGCGCATAACCTGCCGCACAACGAGGACGGCGTCGGCGGCAACCACGTGTACTGCCCCTGGTGGCTCGACAACGCGAAGCTCGACTTCCCGCGCGGCTACCACATCGAGGTCTGGGGCGGGCGCGGGGTGCCGTCGTACGGCTTCATGGGCGGGATCCAGCGCTACCCCGGCGGCGGCGGCTACGGCGCCAAGCTCAAGCAGTCCTACCGCGACTTCTACGGCACCACCGTGGGCTTCTCGGGGCGCGGGGAGATGATCCCCAACGACGACAGCTACTGCGAGATCGACCCGGAGAAGAAGGACAAGTACGGCATCCCGGTGCTCCGCTTCCACTGGAAGTGGAGCGACCACGAGTACAACCAGGTGAAGCACATGCAGGAGACCTTCCGCGCCCTGATCCACGAGATGGGGGGCGAGGTCTGGGATCCGATGCCCACGAAGGAACAGGGGTACGGGATCAGCTCGGGGGGGAGCATCATCCACGAGCTGGGCGGCGCGCGGATGGGGAACGACCCCAACACCTCCGTGCTCAACGCCCACTGCCAGGCGCACGACGTGAAGAACCTGTTCGTGACCGACGGCGCGCCGTTCGTCTCCCAGGCCGACAAGAACCCGACCTGGTCCATCCTGGCGCTCGCGTGGCGCACCTGTGACTACATCGCCGACCAGATGAAGCAGGGGGCCCTGTGACCGACCGCAAGCTCTCCCGCCGCGAGGCGGTGGCCCTTCTCGCCGCCGCGGCGCCGCTCAGCTCGATCGCACCCGGCGCCGTCGGCCGAGCGATGCGCGACGCCCACGCGACGCTGGCCGCGCCGTTCACGCCGGCGTTCTTCACCGCGCACGAGTTCGCCACGGTGCGGGTGCTGGCCGACCTCATCATCCCGAAGGACGACACCTCCGGCAGCGCCACCGACGCCAAGGTGCCGGAGTTCATGGACTTCATCCTGGTCCACTACCCCGACGAGCAGAAGTGGATGCGCGCCGGGCTCGCCTGGCTCGACGCCGAGTCGAAGCGGCGAAGCAAGGTGACCTTCGTGCGCGCCACCGGGGCGCAGCGCACCGCCCTGCTCGACGACATCGCGTATCCCGCCAAGGCGCCGGCGGCGATGAAGGACGGGGTCAAGTTCTTCAACGCCTTCCGCGACCTCACCGCCAGCGGCTTCTACTCGAGCCGGATGGGGGTCGAGGACCTGCAGTACAAGGGCAACACCTTCGTGCCGGAGTGGAAGGGATGCCCGGACGCGGTGCTGCAGCGGCTGGGGGTGCATTACTGAGGGTCGTTGGTCGTTGGTCGTTGGTCGTTGGACGTGGGTCGTGGGTCGCTGCTGCGCGAAGGCACTGATCTCGATCGGCGTAGGACAGCTTGAACCACGAAGGGCACGAAGGGACACGAAGAGGCACGAAGAACTGCCATTGATGTGGGTGAGCTGACCGGCCCCGCACCCGGTGGCGATGCTCCCCTCTCCCGCGGGGAGAGGGGCCGGGGGTGAGGAGAACGTCCGCCTTGAGTTCTCCGGCTCGGCCCCGTAACCTTTCCCCGCCCTCCCGCCTTCCGATCCCGTTCACTGGTCCCCGTTCACCCTTCACCGTTCACCGTCATGCCCTCGCACGCTCCCCTCGGCATCGGCTTCATCGGCTCGGGCTTCAACGCCCGCTTCCATATCCAGGCGTTCCAGGCGGTCCGCGACTGCGAGATCCGCGGCGTCTGGAGCCCCAACAGCAAGAACGCCACCGCGGCCGCGGCCTACGCGCGAAGCCTCGACCTGGGCCCCGCCCGCGCCTACAAGTCCATCGCCCAGATGGTGGCCGACCCCGCCATCGACGCGATCTGGCTCTGCGGCCCCAACCAGGCCCGCATCGAGAACGTCGAGGAGCTGACCGACACGATCGTCCGCGGCAAGGGCACGCTCAAGGGGATCGCCTGCGAAAAGCCCCTCGCCCGCAACGTCGCCGAGGCGAAGCAGGTGCTGGCGCTGGTCAAGTCGGCGGGGATCCGGCACGGCTACCTCGAGAACCAGTTCTTCGCGCCGCAGGTGGAGCACGGCAAGAACATCATCTGGGCCCGCGGCGCCAAGCTCACCGGCCGCCCCTACCTGGCCCGCGCCGCCGAGGAGCACTCCGGACCGCATATGCCGTGGTTCTGGCAGGGGAAGCTCCAGGGCGGCGGCGTCCTCAACGACATGATGTGCCACTCGGCGCTGGTCGTCCGGCACCTCCTCACCGAGCCGGGCCAATCGCTCCGGACGCTCAAGGTGAAGCGGGTGACGGCGCACATCGCGTCGCTCAAGTGGAGCCGGCCGTCGTACGTGCGGAAGCTGCGCGAGATGATGGGCCCGCAGGTCAACTACGCCAAGGCACCGTCCGAGGACTTCGCGAGCCTTACCGTCGAGTTCGAGACCCCCGAAGGGCTCACCGTCCTGGGCGAGGCGAGCACCAGCTGGTCGTTCGTCGGCGCCGGACTCCGGCTCTCGGCGGAGCTCCTCGGGCCCGAGTATTCGATGAGCTGGAACACGCTCGACGCCGGGCTCAAGCTCTTCTTCAGCCGCGAGGTGCAGGGGAAGAGCGGCGAGGACCTGGTGGAAAAGCAGAACGCGGAGATGGGGCTGATGCCCGTCGTCGCGAACGAAGCGATGGCGTACGGCTACGAGGCGGAGAACCGGCACTTCGTCCGGGTGTTCCAGGGGAAGGAAAAGCCCCGGCTCACCTGGGACGACGGGCTGGATGTGGTGCGGCTCCTGATGACCGCGTACAAGAGCGCCGAGCAGGGGAAGACGCTGTCGTATTCGCCGGGCGCCGTGGACCGCTTCGTGCCGAAGGTGGCCAAGGGCACCTGGCGGCCGTAGCCTCACCCCCTGTCCCCCTCTCCGTATAACGGAGAGGGGGAATGACCGGACGAGCTCCCCCTCCCCATTGTATGGGGAGGGGGTTGGGGGGTGAGGCGAGGCGCAACTTCCGAACTGGACTACCCGTATCCATAGCTCGACCCCCAACCGAGGGACCTCCCCGATGCGCAGCACCCGTTCGCTCACGCTGACCCTGCTGGCCAGCGCACTCCTGACCCTCCCCGCGGCGGCGCAGGAGAAGGCCCGGTTCGCCTCGCTCGACGAGGCCCTCCGCTCGGGCCAGGCCCTCAACGGCGCCAACGGCCCCGCCAACGTCAACTGGATCGACGGCGGCGCCCGGTACTCCTACATCGCCCGCGGACAGAACGGCCAGGAGATCCGCGCCACCGACCCCGCCACCGGCGCCGACACGCTCCTCTTCACCGCGCACGGGCACACCTTCCCGGGCACCGACACGCCGTTCAGCTACGGCGGCTTCCAGTGGTCGGCCGACTCGAAGCACCTGGTCTTCCAGACCAACTTCAAGCAGATCTACCGCCGCTCCGGCACCGCCGACTACTACGTCTATTCCCTGGCCGACGGCGCGATGGTCCCGGCGGCCAAGGGTGCCCGCACGGCGGAGCTGTCGCACGACGGGAAGACGCTGGGCTTCGAGCGCGACGGCGACATGTACGTGTACGACCTCGCCGCGCAGAAGGAGACCCGGCTCACCACCGACGCGCGCCCCGGCGTCTATGACGGGCACTTCGACTGGGTGTACGAGGAGGAGTTCGGGCTGGCGCAGGCCTGGAACTGGTCGCCCGACGACCGGTACATCGCCTACTGGCAGCTCGACGAGAACCCCGAGCCGGTGGGCCAGTACTCCGACCTCTCGGGGATCCACCCGGTGTGGGACACCATCCGCATCCCCCTGCCCGGCGACTCCAACGCCCACGTCCGGGTCGGCGTCTCCGACGTGCGGACCGGCAAGCGGGTCTGGCTCGACCCGGGGCTCGATCCCGACACCTACATCCCCCGGCTCTACTGGACCAGCCGCCCCGACACCCTCGCGATGGTGACGCTCAACCGCCACCATAACGCGATGAAGCTGTTCTTCTTCGACGTCACCACCGGCGGCAAGCGGCTGGTGATGAGCGACACGTCGAGCGCGTGGATCGACGTCTTCGACTTCTACGCCGGCGTGCAGGACATGCTCTCGTTCCCGGCCGGGAGCCACGAGTTCTTCTGGCTCTCCGACCGCGACGGCTTCCAGCACATCTACCGCTACGACTACAGCGGCAAGCTCCTGGGGCAGGTCACCAAGGGGAAGTGGAGCGTCACCCGGATCGAGGGCACCGACGCGAAGGCCAAGACCATCTACTACACCTCGACCGAGGCCTCGCCGCTCGAGCGCCAGCTCTACAGCATCCGGTTCGACGGCTCGCACAAGCAGCGGATCACCACGACCGCCGGGACCCATTCGATCGACATGTCCCCCGACGGCCGGTACTACCTCGACCGGTGGTCGTCGGTCTCGACCCCGCGGCAGGTGGAGCTCTGGACCACCGCGGGCAAGGGGAAGATGCTCCGCAAGCTCGAGGACAACGCCAAGGTGTCGGAGTGGGTCAAGAGCCACGCCTATTCGCCCAACGTGCTCTTCCACTTCACCACCACCGACGGCGTGGGGCTCGACGGCTCGCTGGTGCTGCCCCAGCCGTTCGATTCAACGAAGCGCTACCCGATGGTCTTCGCCATCTACGGCGGGCCGGGGTCACAGCAGGTGTACAACTCCTGGGGCGGGAACACCTTCGCCCAGTGGCTGGCGCAGCACGGCTACATCGTGGTGGGGCTCAACAACCGCGGCACCAACAACTACGGCCGAGATTTCATGAAGGTGGTGTACAAGCACCTCGGCTGGTGGGAGAGCCACGACTTCGCCGAGGCGGCGAAGTACCTGGGCACCCTGCCGTACGTGGACGGCTCCAAGGCCGCGATCGTCGGCACCAGCTACGGCGGCTACAGCACCGTGTACACGATGGAGCGCTACCCCGACATCTTCACCGTCGGCGTCGCCAACTCCGCCGTGACCGACTGGCGGCTCTACGACGACATCTACACCGAGCGCTACATGAGCCTCCCCTCCGACAACGCGGCGGGGTACGACTCGAGCTCGGCGGTCAAGCTCGCCGACCGGCTCACCGGCCACCTGCTGATGATCCACTCGCTGATGGACGACAACGTCCACCCGGCCAACACGATGCAGTTCCTCACCGCCGCGGCAGACGCGGGGAAGGACGTCGCGGTGCGGCTCTATCCCCCCGGCCACCACGGCGCGGCGTACAACTTCCAGAGCTTCAAGCTGATCCAGCAGGCCAACTTCGAGTGGCTGGAGCGGTGGATGAAGTAGGCGGATTCCTCACCCCCCGACCCCCTACTTCCTCGCGGCCGACTCGCGCTTCGCGCTCGTAAGGGCCGCTTCGGTCGCCACGTTCGTGGAGAGGGGGAGCGGGAGGCCAGGTCCGAATTGCGACGCCCCTGCCGGCGGCTGAAGCCGCCTCTCGGCATGGCGCCGTGAACGGCTTGGCGGGGCGGCGGACATCCGGCCCCCCACACGGAGTCCCGTCGGTCGCCCACCTCTCACTGTAGTTCTCCGTGCCTCTCCGTGCTCCTCCGTGCCCTCCGTGGTCCCAGCTGTCCTGGTCGGTTCGCGATGCTGGCCAGGACACATCGGCGCGTGGGCGCATGGGCGTATGGGGCGCAGGGGCGCAGGGGCGCAGGGGCGCAGGGGCGCAGGGGCGCAGGGGCGC
>CAMLHU010000030.1 GCA_946479825.1 uncultured Gemmatimonadota bacterium | reverse complement strand
ACCCGGGTCCTCTTCCTCTACTTCATCCAGGCCAAGGGATGGCTCGACGGGCGGGAGGACTTCCTCGCCGTCGAGGTTGAGCGCTGCCTGCGACAGGGCCGCCAGGTGCATCGCGACCTTCTCCACCCGCTCTTCTTCGGCACCCTCAACCGCCCCGTCGCCGAACGCGGCCGCGGGCCGCGGGCCTTCGGCCGGGTCCCGTTCCTCAACGGCGGCCTGTTCGAGCCCCACCCCCTCGAACGCCGGTGGCGCGCCGCCCCCCGCACCGACGCCTGGCGCGACGCCTTTGACGGGCTGTTCGAGCGCTTCGCCTTCACCGCCAGCGAGGGCGACGGCGACCAGATCGCCCCCGGGATGCTGGGCCGCGTGTTCGAAGGCCTGATGGCGGCGGACGAGCGCCGCGCGAGCGGGACGTTCTATACACCGCCAGGCCTCGTCGCCCGAGTCACCGATGCCGCGCTCGCGACGCTCCTCGCCCGTCGGCTCGGCCTCCCGTGGGATGCGGCGCACCGACGGCTCGACGACCCCGATCTCCGCACCCGCGACGCCCTCCGCGGCATCGCCCTCCTCGACCCCGCCGTCGGCTCCGGCGCCTTCCTCCTCGGCGCGCTCGAGCGCCTTGCGCGCATCCGGACCACCGGGAACGCCACGGCCGCCCGCCGGGAGGTCCTGCGCGCCAACCTCTTCGGCGTGGACCTCGACCCGACCGCGGTCCGGCTCGCGGAGCTGCGACTCTGGCTCGCCGTGGTGAGCGACGATCCGGCCGGGCCCGGCGACGTAGTCGAGCCGCTCCCCAACCTCGACTGCGGGGTGCGTCAGGGCGATTCGCTCCGCGACCCGGCACTCCTCGGCGGCGTTCCTGCGGGCCCGGCCGCCGAGCTCCGGGCGGCGCGAGACGCGGCCATCGTCGCGAGCGGACCCGCCAAGCGCGGGGCCATCGCCGCGCTGCACCGGGCCGAACGCCGGGCGGCGGGCGCGGCGCTTGCCGACGCCCTTGCCCGCTCCGAACGCGGGATCGCCGAGTGCGTGGGCCTGGCCCGCTCGCCCACGCTGTTCGGGACTCCCCGCGGCCTGGACCGCGACCTCGCGCGCCGGCTGCGCGAGCTCCGGCGAGTCCGCCGTCACGTGCGTGATCTCCGGCGCCGGTTCGTCCGCGACGCCGCCCTGCCCTGGTTCCATTATCAGTCGCACTTCGCCGACGTCTTCGCCCGCGGCGGTTTCGACGTGGTACTGGGGAATCCGCCCTGGGTGCGCGCCGAAGAACTCCCGCCGGAGCGACGCCGCGAACTGGCCGAGCGCTATCGGTGGTGGCGACCCGGCGGCGGGCGCGGCTTCGGCCATCAGGGCGACATCAGCGTCGCCTTCGTGGAACGCTCGCTCGAGCTCACGACCCACGACGGCGTCGTGGCGCTCCTCGTCCCAGGCAAGCTGGCGACTGCCGGCTACGGCGGGCGCCTGCGCCAGGCCGTCACGACGGATCATTCGCTCGCCGTCTCGGCAGACCTCACCGGCGACCCGTCCGCCGCGTTCGACGCGACGGTCTATCCGTTCGGGCTCGTGGTCGCCAAGGGAACGGCGCCCGCGGATGCCGAGACCAGACTGTCGCTCGACCCGGGTGCCGTGACCGTCCGCCAATCCACCCTCGCCACCACCGGGCCGTGGATCCTCGGCAGTCCCGATGCCGCGGCCATCGCCCGCGAGCTGGCGCTCCGATTTCCCCCGCTCGCCGAGTCGGTCCCGATCCATCTGGGCGTCAAGACCGGCCACAACGCCGCCTTCCTCGATCCGCCCGAGCAGGTCGGCGACGACTTGGTGCGCCCAGCGATCCGCGGCCGGGATCTCCGGGCGTTCGCGGCGGCGCCGGTCCGCCGGCTGCTCTGGACCCACGATGCCGAGGGGCGGCCGCTCGACCCGCTGCCGCGCGAGGCGGCGCGCCACCTGGCCCGATGGAAGGACGAGCTGAGCCGCCGTGCGGACGCCGCCGGGACGCCGTGGTGGTCGCTCTTCCGCCTCGGCGGCGCGCTCGCCCGCCACCGGGTGGCGTGGGCGGACGTGGCGCGACGGCTCACCGCGGCGGTGCTCCCTCCCCCGGCCCAGGCGGTGCCGCTCAACACGTGCTATGTGGCCGTGGCGCCGAGCGAGGGCGCGGCGGACGCGCTGGCGGCGTGGCTCAATGCCGCGCCGGTCCGGGCCCTGGCCCGCCTCCGCGCCGACCCGGCGATGAGCGGCTTCGCGCGGTTCAACGCCCGCACGGTCGGTGCGGTCCCGCTCCCGCCCGCGGCGCTCGACGACCCCACGCTCGGCGAATGCGGCCGGGCTGGCGCCGCGGGCCGACTCGACCAGGAGATGCTCGATGCCCACGTCGCCCGCCTCCTCGGGCTGGAGCCCGCCCGCTGTCGGGCGCTCGCAGTGGCGCTCGGCCCCGCGGATCGTGGCTGAGGCGCTGGCCCCGGTCCGCGATCCGCTGGCCCTCTGGCTCGCACCGGGCCCGGCCGCGGCCCCGCGAGACGTGCTCGCCGCCATCGCCGCCGGGGCGGTGCCGCCCGGCGCCCCGGACCCCGCGCCCGCGTGGCTCCGGCCCGGCCAGGTCCGAGCGTTCCGCACGCTGCTCACGATCCTCCGCCGGCACGGCGGGGCGATGCTGGCCGCACCCGTCGGGACCGGCAAGACGTTCATCGCGCTGGCTGCGGCCCGCACATTCGGCGGGGGCGCGGTGGCCGTCGTCCCGGCCACATTGCGGCCGCAGTGGATGCGGCACGCCGCCGATACCGCCACCGACCTTGCGGTGCTGAGCCACGAGGAGCTGAGTCGCGGCCGTTCCATCCCCGCGGGGCGCGGCCTCGTCATCGTGGACGAGAGCCACCGGTTCCGGAATCCGTCGACCCGCCGCTATCACCACCTCGCACCGGCGCTGGTCGGCCGGCCGGTGGCGCTCCTCACCGCGACGCCGGTGGTCAACCACGCCCGGGAGCTCGCCGACCAGCTCCTCCTCGGCATCCGTGACGACGCGCTCGCGGCGTCCGGAGTCGCCTCGCTGCGGCAGACGCTCGGCGCCGGGCGCGGGCACCCGGCCCTCGCGGAGGCGATCGTCACGCGCGGTGCGATCGGCGAACTCCCCGCGCTCCGGCGCGAGGCGCCCAGGTGGGAGGGAGGCCCCGATCTCGACCGCCGCCTCGCCGCGGTCGACGAACTCGATCTGTCGCGCGACCCCGCCATCGCGAACCTCATCCGCTCGGTGCTCCACGCCGCCGCGGGGTCGAGCCCGGCGGCGTGGAGCGCGGCGCTGCGCCGGTATCGCGCACTCCTGTCCCAGGCCGCCGACGCCCGGCTGGCCGGCCGCGCGCTCGGCCGACGCGAGCTGCGGGCGTTCGCGGGCGCCGTCCCGGACCAGACCGTGCTCTGGTCCCTCTTCGACGACGGGCACGACGCCGAGCTCGCCGTCGAGGATCTCGACGCCGTGACCGCGCTCGCTTCGGCCGCTCCCGGCGACGACGATCGCAAGCTGGCGCTGCTCGGCGACGTCCTCGCCGACGGCCGGCGCACCATCGTATTCACCACGTTCGTCGCCACGGTGCGCTACCTGCGGGAACGGCTCGGACCGCGGGTGGCCTGGTGCACCGGCCAGGCGGCGGGGCTGGGCCATTCGCGGGTTTCGCGCGAGGCCGTGTTCGGCTGGTTCCGGCCCGACGCGCCGGACGGGGTCGCGCGGACGCTGGTCTGCACCGACCTGGCTGCCGAGGGGCTCGACCTTCAGGGCGCCGAGCGGGTGGTGCACTACGACCTGCCGTGGACGCCGATGCGGCTGCACCAGCGTGAGGGAAGGGCCGCCCGCCTTGGCGCCCGCGCTGATGTCGTCGAGGTGGTGACGCTGCTCCCTCCGGCCGAGCTTGAGCGCCGGGAACGGCGCACCGGCAGGCTTCGCCTCAAGACCCGGCGGGTAGTGCGGACCGGCATCACCGGCCTCGGCCCGGAGGGATGGGGATGGCGGCACGGCCTCGCGCTCGACGAGGACGAGGATGGCGCCTGGGGCAGGTCGGCCGTGGTCCGCTCGATCGAACCGCGGATGCTGGTAGGACTCGAGGTGGTGAGCACCGGCGGCGCGGCGGTCGAGCGCTTGGGCGCGGCACTCGGGGTGGTGGACGCGTGCGGCAACTGGAATGAGGACGCGGAGACCGTGCGGCGCGCGGTGGCGGAGGCGCGAGCGGCCGATCCGAGGGACGCGCGCGCCGGAGAGTGGGCGCCCTGGATCGAGCGACTCGTCCCCCACGCGCGCGCCATCCTGCAGCGGGCCACCGCCGACCGGTGGGCGACCGCCGGCCTCCGTCCCGGTAATCCTGCGCTCGGCGAGCGACTGCGGAGTCTTGCCCGGGACGCCGCGCGCCGTCGGGACCTCGCCGCGCTGGCGCGGGTCGAACGAGGCGCGGCCTTCGCGGCCAGGGGCCATACCGCCGGTGAAGCAGCGCTGGCTGAGCGCCTCCGGTCACTCGGCGACGGCGAGCTGCTCGCGGCGCTGGCCCGGATCCCGGCGGGCCGCCCGGAGCCGCCCCCGCCTCAGCTGCGGATGATCGGGATGGTGCTGCTTACGGTGAGCGGTGAGAGGTGAGCGGTGAGCGGGAAGGTGGAAGCGTGCTCAAGGGGAGCCTGGTCACGTCACTTCCCCGCTGCGACCGTGACCAGGCGCCCCTGGCGCACCTGGCCGATGACCACGTCCTTGGCCGGGACCTCCCGGTCGGCGTTGAACGCGATCGTCCCCGTCACGCCGTCGAACGCCGGGCTCGCGCTGCCGACCCCCGCCAGGTAGGCGCGGATCCCCTTGCGGCTCGTCCCCGCCTCGCCGATGGCCCGGGCGAGCAGGTACACGATGTCGTACGCTCCCGCGCCGCGGTGGTCCGGACGCAGACCCCCGTTCCGCTCGCCGTAGGCCTTCACGAAGGCGGCGTTGCGCTCGCCGGGACGGTCAGGCAGGTACGCGCTCGAGATGTACAGGCCCTCGGCTTTGCCGCCGGCCTCGATGCCGATCACACCGTCGCCCGCGAGGACGTTCGGATGGAGCCGGACGGTGTCGAGCGTGGCGAGGATCCGTTCCGCCCCGGCGCGGGTCCCGGCGATCAGCACCGCGTCCGCGCCGCCCCGCACCTGGACCCGGCGCAGGTAGGGCTCGAAGGTCGGGATGGCATCGTTGTAGGGATCCGCGGTGAGCACCTTCCCGCCCCCCTGGACGAAGTCGGCGGCGAAGATGTTGCGGACCCCGCGCCCGTAGTCGTCGTTCTGGTATTCGATGGCCGCGGTGCTCGAGTGCAGCTGGTCGCGGGCGAACCGCGCCAAGGCGGCCCCGTGCGCCAGGTCGGTCGGACAGACGACGAACGTCCAGGGCCCGGCGGTGGTGAGCCCGGGCGCCGAGGCCGAAGGCGAGATCACCGCGACCGGATGGTCGCCGTTATAGATCGCGGCGGCGGCGAGGGTCGTGCCGCTGGTGAGGTGCCCCACGACCGCGATCACGGACGGGTCGTCGGCGAAGGCCTCGGCCGCGCGCACCGCCGCGTTCGGGTCGGCGCTGTCGTCGCGAAAGACGAGTTCGAGCTTCCGCCCGCCGACGCCTCCCTGGCGGTTGATCTCGTCCTGCGCCTGTAACGCGGCCAGCCGCATGGACGCGCCGCGGGGCTGGGAGAACGGCCCGGCCACGCCGATGCGCACGGGGCCCCGGTCCCGGTGACAGCCGGACGCCAGGAGGGAAACGAGAAGGAAGAGGATCGGACGGCGGAGCGATGACATTGCGCCCGGGAGATACGGGTCGCAGGGGGGAAGAGGAGAGTAACCGGCGCAACGAGGCCGGACAAGGCCGCGCGAGCGGTCGCTTACTTCGTCCCGTCCGCGCCGTTACCCTTCCGCGATGCCGACCACGCTGCTCTTCGACCTCGACGGCACGCTGCTCGACTCGGTGCGCCTCATCCTGGACAGCTACCATCACACCACCGAGGTCCACGGCCTGCCGCGGCGCTCCGACGCCGAGTGGCTCGCCGGGCTCGGCACCCCCCTGCGGGTCCAGTTCGCCCCGTACGCCGACACGCCCGAACGGATGGCCGAGCTCATCGCCACCTACCGCGAGTACAACCTCGGCCACCACGACGCCCGGGTGTCGGCCTATCCCGGCGTCCCCGAGGCCATCCGCGCGGTACGCACCCGCGGGGTCCGGCTGGGGCTCGTCACCAGCAAGAACCGCTCGGGCGCCGAGCGGGGACTCCGGGTGATCGGCCTCGCCGGCCACTTCGAGGTCATCGTCGGCGCCGACGACGTGGAGAACCCCAAGCCGCATCCGGAGCCGGTGCTCCGCGCGCTCGACCAGATGGGCGTGTCCGCGGCCGAGGCGATCTACATCGGCGACAGCACGCACGACATGGAGTCGGGCCGCGCCGCCGGCGTCCGCACCGCCGCGGTGCTCTGGGGCCCGTTCCGGCGCGAGCAGCTGGTGCACACGACGCCCGATTTCTGGCTGGAGCGACCGGGTGAGTTGGTGGGGCTGGTGGGGGAGGGGTAAGGGAGAAGTAAGAGACGCTATCCGCTATCCGCTATCCGCTATCCGCAAACGACCAGGTAGCTCCGGCTTCTGATGCAAGGTCGCTGATGATCGGCGACTCGTCCGTCCCCCCTCACGCCGCGCGCCGGCCTGCCCCGCCCTGGGCCACCGGTCGGTACTGTCCTTCCACGAGATCGTCGTAGATCCGATCCCAGTCGCGGGCGCGCGCGGTATCGAGCGCGCCCGCGGCGAGGCGCGCGCGCTCGGCCGGGTCGGCGAGCAGCTCCGCGATGGCGTCGGCGAGCGCGGGCGCGCTTTCCGGCGCCGCCACCCGGCAGTTCACCCCGTCGCGCGCGAACTCGAGCACGCCGCCCGCCCCCGCGGCGATCGCCGGGAGTCCCGAGGCCATCGCCTCGAGGAGCGAGTTGCCGAACGTCTCGGTGGTCGAGGGGAAGACGAAAAGGTCCGCGGAGGCGAAGGCCGCCGAGAGCTCGGCCCCGCGCAGCAGGCCGGCGACGTGCACCCCCGGGAGCCGGCGCCGAACGATCTCCTCCTCCATCGGCCCGCGTCCCGCGAACACGAGCCGCGCGTTCCCGCGGCGCGCGCCGAGCGAGGCCCAGGCGTCGAGCAGGAGCCGGAGGTTCTTTTCCGCGGCGAGGCGGCCGATGTAGGTGACGATCAGGTCGTCCGGCCCCGCCCCCCACCGGGCCCGCCACTCGGCGCTCCGGTGCGCCGGCGAGAACACCCGCCCGTCCACCCCGCGGGTCCAGATCCCCGTATGCATCACGCCGCGCCGGTGCAGGTGCGCCTCGTAGGAGTGGGACGGGACCAGCACCCGGGCGGCGTGGCGGTAGAACCAGCGCAGGTAGGGCCATCCCCACTCGACGGCCCACGCCACGCCGTATCGCGCGGCGTAGCGCTCGTAGTCGGTGTGCGCCGACGCGATGACCGGCACCCGGAGCTGGGCCGCGGCGCGGATCCCCGCCGCGCCCATCGCAAACTCGGTCGCAACGTGCACCAAATCGGGCCGGAACGCGCGGAGGTCGGCCGCGATCTCCCCCGGCCGCGGGAACGCCCACTGCACGTCCGGGGAGAGGAAGAAGGGCGCGCTGGGCGACTGGTGCACCTCCGGCCTCGGCCGCTCGCCGTCGGGCAGCGCGTAGGTGGCGGTGTACACGCGCACGGCGTGGCCGCGCTGCTCGAGCGCGTCCACGAGCCGGGGGAGCGTGACCGCCACCCCGCTCACCATCGGCCAATAGACTTCCGAGAAGATCGCGATCCGCATGGTGCCCAGGTTAAGCGCTCACGGTCACGGCGCGATGACGGGTCGGTACCGCCATAGCGTACCCGCGCCAGGGGATTGGAACAAGGCCCGGTCCGCCGACGCCTGCGGCCGCACGTTCCGTACCTCCATTACCTTTCACGCGTGCCTGACGAACCCGCTCTGTACGCCCTCCTCCTCGCCGCCGGCGAGGCCCGCCGATTCGGCGGCGGCAAGCTCCTCCGCCCCCATCGCGGCCGGCCGCTCGTCGCCTACACCCTCGACACCCTGGCCCGCGCCCGCGATGAAGGACTGATCCACGGCGGCGTCGCCGTGGTGCCCGGACGCAACACCGCATTGCGCCAGCTGGCCCGCGACCGCGGGCTCCGGGTGGTGATGAACCCGGCCCCCGGCCTCGGCCTGTCGCACTCGCTGCGCCTCGGGTTCGACGCCCTCGATCAGCTGGCGCTGCTCCCGCCCCCGGACGCGGCCCTCGTCGTGCTGGGCGACCAGCCACGGGTCCCGATCGCGGCCATCCGGCGGGTGGTGGAGGCGTGGCGCGGCGGCGCGGGCCCGGTGGTCCGCCCCGCGTACAGCGCCGACCCCGAGGCCCCGGGCCATCCGATCATCGTCGCCCGGTCCGCGTGGCGCCTCGCGGCCGAGCTCGAGGGCGACACCGGGCTCGGCCCCCTGCTCCTGCGGCGCCCCGACCTCGTGACCACGGTCGCCGTCGAGGGGCGGAACCCCGACATCGACACGCCGGACGACCTCGCCCGGCTCGACGAGGAATGATGCGGATCGCCCTTGCCGGCTCCCGCCACGTCGCCGCGCCGCGCGAGCGCGTGTGGGCCCGCCTCCTCGACCCGCGCGCGGTCACCGGCGACACTTCGGCGGTCGAGTCCATCGAACCCGCCGGCCCCGGGCGGTTCACCGTGACCGTCGCGATCGGCCTCGGCTTCTTCAAGCTCCGCGCGCCGCTCGACGTCCGGCAGACCGACCTGACCGAACCGGAACGCGGAACGCTGCTCGTCTCCGGCACCGCGATGGGCACGACGGTCAACGCGAAGGCGACCTTCGTCCTCACCGACGACGGCGCCGGCACGCGGCTCGACTGGACCGCGGAGGGAGAGGGCGAAGGCCGGCTCGCCGGGATGGCGGGCGAGGCGCTCGAGCCGGCGGTCCGCAAGCTCGTCGAGCGCTTCTGGGACGACTTCGCGGCGAAGGTCTCCGCCGGGGGCTGACGCCGTGCGCGCCCTCCTCCCCGCCCCCGCCCACATCGCGGCGCCCCGTCGTCAGCGGAGAGGATCGGCGTGAGCCTGGCCGTCCGGAAGGGGATCCTGTACCTGCGGGCCCTCCGGCTCCGGTGCCCCGCCTGCGGCGGCGCCCGCGTGTTCGACGGCTGGTTCCGGATGAAGGATCGCTGCCCGGCCTGCGGCATCCGGCTCGAACGCGGCGAGCAGGGGTACGTCGTCGGCGCATACATGTTCAACATCGTCGCCGCCGAGCTCATCTTCGCCGCCATCTTCCTGGCCTGGGTGATCGTCACCTGGCCGGACCCGCCCTGGACGCTGCTGCAGTACGGCGGCGCGGCGCTCATGGTGCTGCTGCCGGTACTGTTCTATCCGTTCTCGAAGACGCTCTTCCTCGCGTTCGACCTCACGTTCAACCCCCGGGCCGACGGCGACCGCTGATGCGCGAACTCCTCGCAGACCTCGACGCGATGCAGGGCCGCGGCCCCGTGGGCCGCGCGGTGGTGACCTCCGTGTGGGGCTCGGCGCCGCGCGGTGCGGGCGCGACGCTGCTCGCGGGCGCGGACGGCACGACGGCCGGCTCGGTGTCGGGGGGATGCGTGGAACAGGCGGCGGCGGACGAGATCCGGGCCGCCCTGACGCGCGGCACGCCCAGGCTCGTGACGTGGGGAGTGACCGACGAGACCGCCTGGTCGGTGGGCCTCGCCTGCGGTGGGACGATCTCCGTGCTGGTCGAGCCCGGGGTGGCGCCCGAGATCCTGGCCGCGGCGCGCGCCGACCGGGCCACCGCCGTCGTGACGGTGCTGGAGGGACCGCTGCTGGGCCAGCGGCTCACGGTCTCCGCCGACGGCACAGCCACCGGCAAGCTCCCCCTCCCCGCCGTGACGCTCGAAGCGATCCGCACCGTCGCCGCCGACGCGCTCCGGCGCGACGCCACCGGGACCTATCACGTCACCAACGGGGGCAACCAGCTGGGCCTCCTGGTCGAGTGCTTCGCCCCCGCGCCCACGCTGGTGATCTTCGGCGGCGTGCACATCGCGCAGGCGCTGGTGCCGATGGCGCGGGCCGCGGGCTTCCGGACGGTGGTGGCTGACGCGCGCCCGGGGCTGGTGGATGCGTCGCGCTTCCCCGACGCCGACCAGCGCATCGTAGGCTGGCCCGCCGAGGTCTTCGCCGCGACGGGGCTCGACGCGTCCACGTACGTCTGCCTGCTCTCCCACGACCCCAAGTTCGACGAGCCTGCGGTGGAGCTCGCCCTGCGCTCCCCCTGCGCCTATCTCGGCGTCATCGGCTCGGCCCGCACCCAGGCGCGCCGGCGCGAGCGACTCCGTGCCGCGGGGTTCGGCGACGCAGACCTGGCCCGGCTGCACGGGCCGATCGGCCTCGACCTCGGCGGGCGCGAGCCTGCGGAGGTGGCGGTGGCGATCCTGGCGGAGATGGTGGGGGTACGGCGGGGGCGCGGCGCGCGGGCGACGGCGGGGGCCGGCGTCAGTCCTGCTTCCTGACCCAGTCGAGCGCGGCGGCGTAGGTGTCGAAGGCGGGGATCTGGCGGCGGGAGAAGTACATCACGGTCAGGTAGGCCGCCTTGTGCAGCGTCCCCATCCCGTGCACCGCCCCCGCGCGCACGTACGGCGCGTTGTCGGCGGCGAGCTGCTTCATCGCCGAGAGCGTGGTCGCGTTGAACCGGGCCCCGCTCACGTTGGTGATGGTGTAGACCGACTTCGGCCGCTCCGCCTGCACCAGCCGCGCCGCCTCGGCGATCGCGTCGAGCCCCTCCTGCTCGGTCAGGATCCCCGAGAAGTCGAGCAGCGCGATCCGCTTGCCGTTGTCGGTGATGAAGGTCGTGCGGGCCATCGGCCCTCCGTAAGGGTCGGCGTCAGCCGCCGAGGCGCCGGAGCCGGCGCAGGAATTCCCGCTGGGCGCGCCCGTCGCGCACCGCCACGAAGATCGTGTCGTCTCCCGCAATAGTACCCACGAATTCCGGCCACGCCAGCCGGTCGAGCGCGGCCGCCACGGCGTTGGCCTCCCCCGGCGGCGTGTGGATGATCACGAGCGCGTCGCCGGCCGGGTCCACCGTGAGCAGGCCGTCGGCGATCCGCTGCTCGTCGGGATCGCTCACGGGCTTGAGCGCGCGCCGCGCCTTCTGGTACGCCCCCTCCACCTTCACCAGGCCGAGCGCCGAGATGTCGCGGCTCACGGAGGACTGGGTCACGTCCCACCCGGCGCTGCGGAGCGCCTCGACCAGCTCCTCCTGCGTGCCGATGCGGCGGCCGCTGATGAGCTCGAGGATCTTGAGGTGCCGCTTCCGGCGGTCGGAAGTCATCGCCCCTCCCCGGTGAGGCGCGCCAGCGCGCGGCGGAAGGTCCGCTCCTCGCGCGCGGCCCACCGTCGCGCCGCGCGCAGCCGGGCGCGGATGTGGTCGAGCCCCGGCCGCCCCACCCCGCCGGTCGACCCGCGCCGCGCGCCCAGCTCGGCCCGCGCCGGCGCGGGGAAGCTCTCCCCCCCCGTGTTCGCCCCGGCGCCCTCGCGGTAGGCCCGCCGGAAGGGCACGCCCGTCTCCACCCGTCGCATCACCTCATCGGTCGCGAGCGCGCCCCCCGACAGCATCGCGCGGCCGCGCGCCCGGTCCACCTCGAGCCGCGGCACCGCGTGGGCCACCACCCGGAGCATCTCCTCGGTCCGCCGGAGCCCCCGGATGAGCGGCTCCTTGAGCAGCTGGAAGTCGCGGTGATATCCCCCCGGCAGCGCGCGTCCCAGGGCCAGCGCCGCGGCGAGGTCGCCCTCGAGCGCCGCGGCCCGCGCCCGGGTGAGCTCGAAGAGGTCGGGGTTCCGCTTGTGCGGCATGATGCTCGACCCGGTCGCGAGCTCGGCCGGGAGCCGCAGCAGGCCGAATTCCTCGCCCGAGAAGAGGATCACGTCGGTCGAGAGCTTGGCGAGGTCGTGGCCGAGCTCGACGCAGGCGAAGAGCACCGCCGCCTCGAGCTTGCCGCGACCGTTCTGGACCGACGTGACCGCGTGCTCCACCGCCCCGAACCCGAGCGCGCGCGCCGCCACCTCCCGCCTGAGCGGGAGCGGCGCGCCATACCCGGCGGCGCTCCCCAGCGGCGAGCGGTCCACCCGCCGCCACAGCGCCGCGACGCCGTCGAGCGAGTCGAGCACGCCCTCGGCGTACGCCGCGGCCCAGAGCGCCGCGCTCGACGGCATCGCCCGCCGGGTGTGGGTGTAGCCGGGCCAGAGCGCCGTCCGATGGCGCCCCGCGAAGGCGAGCAGCGCCGCGACCGCGCCGGTCGCGGCGCCGTGCACGGCGAGAAGCCGGTCCTTGAGCCAGAGCCGGAGGTCGGTGGCCACCTGGTCGTTGCGCGAGCGCCCGGTGTGGATCCGTTCGCCCGCCGATCCGAGCCGGCGCGTGAGCCAGTCCTCCACCGCACTGTGGGCGTCCTCGTGCGCCTCGCTGATGACGAGCCGCCCCGCCCGGGCCGCCGCGAGCGCCTGCCGCAGCCCCCGGCGCAGCGCGGCGTGCTCACGGGCCGAGAGCAGCCCCGACGCCCGCAGCCCCTCGGCGTGGCCAAGGCTGCCGATGATGTCCCACGGGAGGAGCTCCGCGTCCCAGGTCCGGTCGTCACCCACCGTGTAGGCGAGCATCAGCTCGTCC
>CAMLHU010000029.1 GCA_946479825.1 uncultured Gemmatimonadota bacterium | reverse complement strand
ATGCGCCTCTCCCTTCTGGCAGTCACTGCGCTGCTCCTCGCGCCGGTCACGGCGCAGGCCCAGCTCGACGCCCGGCTCATCCGGTACCCCGACGTGTCGGCGACGCAGATCGCGTTCGTGTACGGCGGCGACATCTGGGTGGTCCCCAAGACCGGCGGGACGGCCCAGCGGCTCACCACCCCCGCCGGCGACGAATCGTTCCCGCGCTTCTCGCCCGACGGCAAGTGGATCGCCTTCACCGGCAACTACGACGGCAACCAGGACATCTACCTCCTGCCGGCCGAGGGCGGCGTCGCCAAGCGGCTGACGTGGAACCCCGCCCCGGACCGGGTGATCGGCTGGTACCCCGACGGTTCGGGGATCCTCTTCGCCTCGACGCGCGAGAGCGGCTCCCTCCGCTTCAACCAGCTCTACAAGATCAGCCCGACCGGCGGGATGCCCGAGAAGCTCCCGGTGGCGTACGGCGAGTTCGGCGCCATCAGCCCCGACGGCAAGACCCTGGCGTACATGCCGTCGAGCCAGGACTTCCGCACCTGGAAGCGCTACCGCGGCGGCTGGGCCAGCGACGTCTGGCTCTTCGACCTGGCCACGTTCGCCTCGCGGAACGTCACCGACGACCCGGCGATGGACGGTCAGCCGATGTGGCACGGCGACGTGCTCTACTTCCTCTCCGACCGCGACGCCGCCAAGCGCGCCAACATCTGGGCGCTCGACCTCAAGTCCGGCGCGAAGCGTGAGGTGACCCACTTCACCGACTTCGACGTCGAGTTCCCGGCGATCGGCCCGTCGGACATGGTATTCGAGGCGGGCGGACGGCTCTACCGGATGGACCTCGCCACCGAGCAGGCGGTCGAGGTGCCGGTCCGGGTGGTGACCGACGGGGCGACGCTCAAGCCGCGGGCGGTCGCCGCCGCCGAGTGGATCATGGGCGGCACCGTCTCGCCCACCGGGCAGCGGGCCATCCTCGAGGCGCGGGGCGACCTGTTCTCGCTCCCCGCCAAGGACGGCCCGGTCCTGGACCTCACCCGCACGAGCGGGAGCGCCGAGCGCTGGCCCTCCTGGTCGCCGGACGGCAAGTGGGTCGCGTACTGGAGCGACCGTACCGGCGAGTACCAGCTGACGGTGCGTCCGGCGGATGGCACCGGCGACGAGCGGACCGTGACCCACTTCGGCCCCGGGTTCCGGTACCGGCCGTGGTGGTCGCCCGACGGGAAGTCGGTGGCGTACGTGGACCAGGCGATGAAGATCTGGATCACGGACGTCGCGACGGGCCGGAGCCGCCAGGTGGACCAGGCGCTCTACTGGTTCGAGGGGAACCTGGAAGGGTTCGCGCCGAGCTGGTCGGCCGACGGCCGGTGGCTGGCCTACGCCCGCGACCTCCCTTCCCAGCACACCGCCATCTTCCTCTATGACACGCGGAGCGGGAAGGCGACGCAGGTGACGTCGGGCTTCTACGCCGACAACGGCCCGGTCTTCGACCCCGACGGCAAGTACCTGTACTTCATCACCAACCGCGTCTTCGCCCCGGTATACAGCGACTTCGACAACACCTGGGTGTACAACAACTCCACCGAGCTGGTGGCGGTGCCGCTCCGGAAGGACGTGCCGAGCCCGCTCGCCCCGAAGAACGACGTCGAAGCGGCCGACACGGCGGCGGCCGCGCCCGCGGGCGGCAAGGAAACGAAGAACGGCAAGGCCGCGCGCGACACCGCGGCGACCAAGTCGGTGGACATCGACCTCGACGGGTTCGAGCAGCGGATGGTGGTGCTGCCGCCCAAGCCGGGCAACTTCGGCCCCCTTGCGGCGGCGAGCGGCAAGGTGGTGTTCATCCAGGCGCCGCGCACCGGCTCGGGCGGCACCGACAACACGCTCAAGTACTGGGACCTCAAGGACCGCAGCGAGAAGACGGTCCTGGCCGCCGTGGACAACTTCCAGCTCTCCCAGGACGGCAAGAAGGTGCTGGCCTCGAAGGGGAAGCAGTGGGCCATCGTGGACCTCGCGGCCGACCAGAAGCTCGACAAGTCGCTCGCGACGGCCGACATGCAGATGGTCCTCGACCCCCGGGCCGAGTGGCGCCAGATCTTCAACGACGCGTGGCGCATCGAGCGGGACTTCTTCTACGACCCCGGGATGCACGGCGAGGACTGGAACGCGATGCGGGCCCGCTACGGCGCGGTGCTCGACGCGGCGGTGACCCGGTCCGACGTCAACTGGGTGCTGGGCGAGCTCATCGCCGAGATGAACAGCTCGCACACGTACCGCTCCGGCGGCGACGTGGAGACCGGCCCGTCGCGGCCGGTCGGGCTCCTCGGCGCCGACTTCCGGCTGGAGCGCGGCGCATATCGCATCAGCCACATCGTGCGCGGCGCGCCGTGGGACGTCGAGGCACGCTCCCCCCTCGACGCCCCCGGGGTCAACGTCCACGAGGGCGACTACCTGCTGGCCGTGGACCACGTTCCGGTGGACACCACCCGTGAGCCGTGGGCGGCGCTCGACGGCCTCGCCGACAAGACGGTCGTGCTGACGGTCAACACGGGCCCGACCCTCACCGGCGCGCGCGACGTGCTGGTCACGCCGCTCGCAAGCGAGACCCGGCTGCGGTACCTCGAGTGGGTCGACGGGCATCGCCGCCGGGTCGAGGAGGCGAGCGGCGGGAAGATCGGCTACATCTACGTGCCGAGCACCGGCATCGACGGCCAGACCGAGCTGGCCCGGATGTACTGGGCCAACTTCGACAAGCCCGGCCTGATCGTGGACGAGCGCTTCAACAGCGGCGGGCAGATCCCCGACCGGTTCGTGGAGCTGCTCAACCGGAAGGTCACGAGCTACTACGGCGTCCGCGACGGGATGGACTGGCGCTGGCCGCCGGACGCGCGGAACGGCCCGATCGCGATGCTCATCAACGGCTGGAGCGGGTCGGGCGGCGACGCCTTCCCCTACTACTTCCGGATCGCCGGGCTCGGCCCGCTGATCGGCCTCCGCACCTGGGGCGGCCTCATCGGCATCAGCGGCACGCCGGGGCTGGTGGACGGGGGCAGCGTCACGGCGCCGACGTTCGGGATCTACGACACCACCGGGACCTGGACGGTCGAGGGCCACGGCGTGGATCCCGACATCGCCGTCGTGGACGACCCGACGGCGCTCGCCAAGGGGACCGATCCGCAGCTCGAGCGGGCCATCCAGGAGGTGATGCGGTCGCTCACCGAGCACCCGCCGGTGACGCCCGCCAAGCCGGCGTACCCGAAGAAGGCCGGGCGCTAGCCGCCGCCGCACGGCGGGCCGGGCGGGAACGGGTCACTGGCGGCCCGTTCCCGCCCGGCCTAGCTTCCGCAGGTCCGTCACCCCGTCCCCCGCGACCTCCACCACCGGGACCATGAGCGATTCCGCCACGCCCTCGCTGCTCGCCGCGCACCACTGCCTCGGACTGGGCGTCCGTGCCGTGCACACCCTGCGCGCGAGCCTCGAACGCGACCTCGGCGCCAACGCGGCCGCGTACCTGCAGGAGGCCGGATTCGCGGGCGGCGCCGACCTCTACAGCGCGTTCCAGGCGTGGCTCGCCGAGTCCACCGGGGTGACCGACCCGCAGGCGCTCGACCGCGAGCACCTCTCGGGCCTGCTCACCGCCTTCTTCGGCTCGCTCGGCTGGGGCTCGCTCCAGGTCTCGGCCCTCGGCCCCGCGCTCCTCGCGCTCGACTCGCCCGACTGGGCCGAGGCCGACCCGACGGCGGGCGCGGCCTATCCGTCGTGCCACGTGACCGGCGGCCTGCTGTCCGCCTTCCTGGGGCACCTGGGCGCCGGGATGACGGCGGTGCTCGAGGTCGAGTGCCGCAGCCGCGGCGACGCCCGCTGCCGGTTCGCGGCCGGCGCGCCCGAGACCGTCCACGCGCTGTACGAGCGGCTCGCCGCCGGCCAGCCCATCGAACAGGCGGCCGGCATTGCCTGAGGCCGGCCGACCGAACGACTGACCCATCGGGCGGCGCCGAGCCGCCCGCGTCTTTGGAGGATACCCGTGCCCGACGCCCCCCGCCCCCCGATGTCCAGCGGCGCCATCGTCTCGAACCAGTTCGAAGCCGCGGCCGACCTCATCGGCCTCGAGCCGTACATGCGGACGATCCTGCTCCGCCCGTTCCGCTCCGTCGCGGTCGAGATCCCGGTGCGGATGGACGACGGCCGTTTCGAGATCTACCACGGCTATCGCATCCAGCACAGCGGCGCCCGCGGACCCTGCAAGGGAGGCATCCGCTACCACCCGCACGCCGACGCGGACGAAGTGCTCGGCCTTGCGACCACGATGACGTGGAAGACCGCCCTGATGGACATCCCCTTCGGCGGTGCGAAGGGGGGCATCCAGGTGGACCCGAAGAAGCTGTCGCCGCGCGAGCTCGAGTCGCTGACGCGGAAGTTCACCAGCCGCATCTCCATCGTGCTCGGCCCCTACCGCGACATCCCCGCCCCCGACGTCAACACCAACGCGCAGGTGATGGCCTGGATCCTGGACGAGTTCTCGGCCCGCCACGGCTACTCGCCCGCCGCCGTCACCGGCAAGCCCATCGCCCTCGGCGGGTCGCTGGGCCGCGAGGAGGCGACCGGGCGCGGCGTGGCCTATGTGATGGACGCCTACGCCAAGGACTTCGGCCCGCCGATCAAGGGGAGCCGGGTGGTCATCCAGGGCTTCGGCAACGTCGGGGCGCACCTCGCGCTCTTCCTGCACGAGATGGGCGCCAAGGTGGTCGCCGTGAGCGACGTCGAAGGCGGGCTCCACAACGACAAGGGACTCGACATCCCGGCGCTCTTCGCCCACGGCTACCGGAATCACAAGCCGGTGCACGACTTCACGGGCGGCGACCGGATCTCCAACGAGCAGCTCTGGAAGGTCCCCTGCGAGTGGCTGGTGCCTGCGGCGCTCGGCGGCGTCATCACCAAGGAAGCCAACGCCACCACCGTGGACTGCAAGGTGGTGGTGGAGGCGGCCAACAGCCCGACCACGCCGAGCGCCGACAAGATCCTGGCCGACCGCGGGATCCCGGTCATCCCGGACTTCCTGGCCAACGGCGGCGGCGTGGTGGTGAGCTACTTCGAGTGGGCCCAGAACCTCCAGCAGCATCCCTGGTCGCTCGAGAAGGTGAACGCCGAGCTGCTGGAGAAGATCACCGCCGCCTACCGCGGCGTCCGCGACATCGTGAAGGAGAAGAAGGTGCCGTGGCGGACGGCGGCCTACGCCATCGCGCTCGGCCGGGTGGCCGAGGCGGAGCGCCTGCGGGGGCACTGAGACGCAACCCTTCCGGCGCCAGGACCATCTGAGGGGGGTCCCCGAACCCCGGAGTGTCACCGTGTCGTTCCAGTTCCGCCCCGCCCTCGCCCTTTCCGTCCTGGCCGGCCTGCTGGCGCCCGGCCTGTCGGCCCAGCGGCCGGAGTCGTTCACCCTGACAGGCACCCGCGTGGCCGTGTACGACCTGGCCGGGCGGGTGTCCGTCGTTCCGGCCACGTCCGGCCCCGTGGTGGTCGAGTTGACCCGCGGCGGCGCCGATGGCGCCAAGCTCGCCACCGCCCAGGACCCGATCGCCGGCACCGCGACGTTCCGGGTGCTCTACCCGGCCGACCGGATCGTGTACCGGCCGAAGGACGGCCGGTACGGCAACTGGCGCACCGAGGTGGACGTGCGCGACGACGGCACCTTCGACGGCGACGACCGCTCCGGCCGCCGGGTGCGGATCAGCGGATCCGGCGACGGGCTCGAGGCGTGGGCCGACCTCACCGTGCGGGTGCCGAAGGGCCAGCGGATCGCGATCCACCTGGCCGTCGGCGCCGTCACCGCCCAGAACGTGGACGGCGACATCACGCTCGACACCGGCGACGGCGACATCACCGCGTCCGCGCTCGCGGGCCGGGCCTCGCTCAACAGCGGGTCGGGGGACGTGCGGGTGACCGGCGCCGGGGAGCTCTACATCGACACCGGCTCGGGCGACGTCAGGGTGAGCGGCGTCAAGGGCGACGCGCTCGACATCGACACGGGCTCGGGGGCCGTGACCGCCGACGCGGTGGCCGTGGACGCGCTCAGCGTGAACACCGGCTCGGGCGACGTGCAGGTGACCGGCCTGACCGCGCGCACGGCCAAGTTCGACACCGGTTCCGGGAACGTCGAGGCGGAGTATGGCGCGGCGCCGGCCGACGTGGACGTCGACACCGGGTCGGGCGACGTGACGCTGACGATGCCGGCGGGATTCGGGGGGACGGTGGACTTCTCCACCTCGGGCGGGGACATCCGGACCGACTTCCCGGTCACGACCCACGCCCGCGAAGACGGCGAGCTGCACGGGACCATCGGCACCGGGTCGGGCCGGATCCATGTGGAGACCGGCTCGGGCGACATCGCGCTCAGGCAGCGCTGAGCGCCGGGGCCGGCGTCAGGAGGCGAGGACGCCGACCCCTTCCACCACCAGCGCCGGGACCGAGACTCCGCCGACCCAGCGGGGCTCGGCCCCGACGCCGCGGAGGCGGGCCAGCAGCTGGTGGGCGTTGCCGGCCAAGGTGACGCCCTCCACCCGCCCCACCACTTCCCCACCCACCACCCGCCAGGCCGGCGTCGCAGCCGACAGGAAGCCGCCGCCGGCCGTCTGGCCCGCCAGCGCACCGGGCAGGCCGTCCACCACCAGTCCGTCGCCCACCTGGGCCAGCAGCGCCTCGAGCGAGTGCGGCCCCGGCTGCACCACGACGTTGGTATAGCCCACCTGCGGCTTCCCGAAGGTGGTGCGCCGGGCGTGTCCGGTGGACCGGGCGCCGGCGCGGGTCGCGGTCTCGAGGTCGAAGACGAGGTTCCGCACGACCCCTTCGCGAACGAGCACCAGCGGGCGGCTCGGCACGCCCTCGTCATCGAGCGGGCGCGAGCCCGGGCGCGCGTCGAGGAGCGGGTCGTCGGCGACGGTGAGCGCCTGGTCGAACACCCGGTCACCGATCCGCTCCGAGAGCGGCGAGGCGCCCTGGGCCGCCGCGCGACCGAGCAGCGCCTGCCGGAGCGGGCGCAGGAGCGCGCGCGCGGCGGCGGGGAGAAAGCAGACCGGCAGGTGGCCCCGGACCGGGTCCGCCGGGCGCCGGGACCACGCCACCCGCCGGCGCAGGTCCTCGACGAACCGTTCCAGGTCCTCCGCCGCCGGCAGGTCGGCCGAGACGAACTCCCCGCGGAGCCGGTGCCCCCGCCCGTCCACCCGGACATCGACCAGCACGCCGACCAGCGACACGTCGTAGCCCGCGTCGAGTCCCGTCGTGTTGGCGACGCGCACGTTCCCCACCGACCGTTCCACCACCACGTCCACCTCGCACCGGTCGGCGGCCAGGCGGTCGTGGACCACCTGCCCGAGATCGCGCAGCTCTTCGACCGTCGCCGCGGCCGCGCGGGGCACCCGGGTCACCACGCGCGGCCACGGATTCGGCTCAGGCAGGGGGAACTCGACCGGCGACCCGGCGCGGGCCGCCGCGAGCGCGGCCTCGACCATCCCGTCGGCGTCGTCGCCGGTGGTCCCGGCCACGCCGGTGCGCCCGTCGGCGATGACGCGGAGGTTGACCCCCTCCTCGCTCGAAAGCCCGACCGCGGCGAGGTGGCCGCGATCGAACGTGAGCGTCAGCGTCTCGTCGGTCTTCGCGACGACGTCGCCGCCCTGCGCGCGGGCGCGGGTCAGCTCGAGCAGGCGCGGTATCACGCCCCCTCCGCGAACACGGTGCCGGCCCGGAGCCGGACATGGGGGGCGCCGTCGCCCACCGCGAGGAGTCCGCACCCGGACCGGCTGCACGCCGCTGCCGCCTCGCTCCAGCGGAAGTCGCCCGAGACCGCGTCCACCGCGCCGAGCAGGTCGCTCGCGCGCCCGCGCAGCACGACGTCGCGCACGGGCTCCGCCAGCTCGCCGCGCCGGATGATCCACGCCGCCTCGGCCACGAGCCGGACGCGGTCGCCCTCGGCGTGCGCCGCGCGGGCGTCGGCGATGAAGAGCCCGGCCGGGATCGGCGCCATCAGCTCGGCCGGCGTCCCCTGCCCCGACGCGAGATAGAGGTTGCTCATCCGCGCCGCCGGCGCGTGGCGATACGAGCCGGCGCGGGCGCTCCCGGTGGGCGCGGCGCCGGCGCGGGCCGCGCTCTCCCGCGAGTGCAGGCGCGCGATGACCACGCCGGCCTGGATCAGGGTGGTGTTCTGGGTGGGCGTACCTTCGGCATCCCAGGCGGCGGCGCCGCGCAGGCCGGCGCCGTTGCCGTCGTCGCCGATGGAGACCCAGGGACTCCCGATGCGGGCGCCGAGCGGGAGGGCGTCGGGCGCGTCGCCCTCGCAGCGGTGGCCGACCGCGGCGTGGATGAGCGCCCCGGCCGCCCGGGGATCGAGCACCACCGGGATGGTGCCGGCGCGCACCCGCCGGGCCCCCAGGCGGGCGATCGCCCGCTCGCCCAGGCCGCGGACCGGGCCGGCGGCGTCCGCGAGGGCGCGCCACCCCCCGCGGGCCGACCACGAACCCACCGCCCGTTCGACGTGGCCGTTCTCGCGCGCCACGGCGACCGCGGCGATCGAGGCGTCGGCGCGCAGGTCGTGCACCAGCGTCCCTTCCGAGTTGCCGTACCACCGCTCGGTCACCTCGTCGCGCGCCGCGAATTGGGTCTCGGTGATGCGGCGGTCGAGCCCCAGCAGCTCGCCGTTCAGGCGTTCGGCGAGCGCGCGCTTGTCGGTGAGCGCCATGTCGCGGGGATCGTCCTCAAGCTCCGGCAGGTCATCGGCCTGGTGGGGCGAGACCGGCGCCAGCGTGATCGGGCGTTCGACCGGCACCAGGAGGGAGAGCTCGTGCGCGCGGGCGACGGCGGTGGCCAGGCGGTCGAGGTCGGTGGTGGTGACGACGCCCCAGCCCCGCCCGGCGGCGAAGCAGCGGATGAAGGCGCCCTGGTCCACGCCGCGATGCGCGGCCTCGAGCCGGCGCCCGCGCAGGGCGACGGTCGTGACCCACGTGCGCTCGATGCGGATCTCGGTGTAGTCCGCGCGCGAGGCCTTGAGGGCGTCGGTGATCCGGGATTCCATCTGGCGGAGCGGAAGCGAGGCCGGGCGGGCCGGCGAGATCAGAGCCCGAGGCGCCGGGCGTAGTCGGGGCGGACGACGAGCTCCCCGCCTTCGATGATCTCGCGGTCCCAGGGCAGGATGATGAAGCTCTCGGTGCTGAAGGCGTGGTAGTCGGGGGTGTACGGCCCGGTCTTGAAGGAGACCGCGGTGCGGACCTCGCGCGGCTTGAGCGCGCGGACCTCCTCGAGGGCCAGGCGCATCGTGCTGCCGGTGTCGCAAGTCTCGTCCACCAGGAGGACGCGGTGGTTGCGGATGGTGGCGGGGGGCCCGCTCACGAGCACCGGCTCCGCCCCCGCCCCGCGCCGGGTGACCGCCATCGACGCGAAGTCCCGCTGGAGGATGGAGGCGACCACGACCCCCGGGATCACCCCGGCCTTGGCGATGCCGAGCACCACGTCGGGCTCGTAGTCGGCGGCCACCTTGAGGGCCAGCGCCCGGCACACCTCGCCGAAGAACGGCCAGTCGACTTCGAGGACCCCGCGGGGTCCGGCAGGCTCGGTGCGGCGCATTTCGGGCTCCGGGGACGGGTGGACGAGGGAACGTACCCGGCCGTCGGAACCGGGGCAACCGCGTTGCCGCCGCCCGGGCCGCGGGCTATGTTTCGCAGGACCACGTCGCGCGAGCGCACCCCCACGCGAGGACGCCTCCCCGGACATGGATTTCCTCCGGCGCCTCTTCGGCCGAGACTCAGCGGACACGCCGCGCCCCCGGCGGCTCGACTACCTCAACGAAGCGCTGGCGCTCGAGCGTCAGGGCGACTACGAGGCGGCCATCACGTCGTACCAACTGGCCCTGCGCGACAACCCGTCCGACACCCGGATCCTGCAGAACCTGGCCATCGCGTTCACCAAGACCGACCGGCCCGAGGAGGCGCTGCGGTGCTACCGCCGCGCGCTCGAGGCGGACCCGGGGCTCACCGGGGCCCACTACGGGCTCGGCTTCCTGCTGCTCAAGCGGGGCGACGCGACCCGGGCCGCGCATCACCTGCGCGAGTTCCTGGCCCGTCCGCCCCGCGGCGCCGACGCCGACCGGTGGGTGAAGCACGCCGAGGCCGCGCTCGCCGAGCTCGAGGCCGGCGCGGGCCCCGCGTGAGCCGGCGCCTGATCGCGGCAGCCGCGGTGTTCCTGGCCGCGTGCAGCCAGCTGGGCGGGCCCGGGGGCCCGGTGGCGCTCGAGATCGCGCTCCCCGCCCACGTGGAGCTCGAGGTCGGCGATACCACCCAGCTCCGCGCCCGGGCGCTCGACCAGCAGGGCGACAGCGTCGCCGCGACGTTCATCTGGCGCGCCGGCGACACCACCGTCGCGGTGGACAGCCTCACCGGGCGGGCGACGGCGGTCACGCCCTCGACCATCGGGCGGATCCAGGTTCGCACCGGGACGCTGGTGAGCGACTTTCTCACCTTCACCACCTTCCCGCGCTCCGACACCATCGCGATCGACTCGACCGCCGACACCACGACGGTGGTCTCGGGCGACAGCGTGTCGGCCCCGCTGGTGGCGTCGCTGCAGTCGTACGTCCCGGCGGGCGGCGTGGCCAACCGGCGCCTCACCTTCCAGATGGTGGCGCCGACCGACTCGTCCGTCGTGCTGACCGGCGACGCCAAGGCGCTCACCGTCTCGACCGCCGTCGACGGCACGCCCGTGACCGCGGTGCGGGTGCACCTGATCGGGACGCCGCGCCCCGACAGCGCGGTCGTCAGCGTGAGCGCCGCCCGCCCGAGCGGGACCGCCGTGCCGGGGTCCGGCCAGCGCTTCGTGGTGTACTTCCAGCCCTGACATCCGGGGCCACGGCCCCGCCCAACCGGAGTCTTCGTGCCGACGCCTCGCACCCTCAACGAGCTCTTCTTCGGCGCGGTCGAGCGCTTCGCCGACCGCCCGATCGCGATGCGGGCCAAGCGCCAGGGCGCCTGGACGCCGCTGAGCTACCGGGACCTCTACGCCCGCGTCCGCGACCTGAGCTTCGGCCTCGGCGCGCTGGGCCTCCGCCACGGCGACCGGGTGGCGCTCCTGTCGGAGAACCGGCCGGAATGGGCCATCGCCGACTACGCCTGCCTGGCCCTCGGCTGCGCCGACGTCGCCATCTACCCGACCCTCCCCGCCAAGCAGATCGAGTACATCCTCAACGATTCCGGCGCGGCCGCCATCGTGGTCTCGACCCCGGCCCAGCTCGCCAAGATCGCCGAGATCCGCGCCACGACCCCCGCGCTCCGGCACGTCATCGCGATGGACGGCACCGCCGGGCTCCCGGGGGTGATCGCGTGGGACGACCTGCTGGCGCGCGGACGCGCCGCCCAGACCGACGAGGTCCGCTGGCGCCGCGAGGCCCTCGCCGCCCAGCCGGACGACGTCGCCACGTTCATCTACACCTCCGGCACCACCGGCGATCCCAAGGGCGTGATGCTCTCGCACGGGAACATCACGTCCAACGTGGTGGCCGGGCTCGAGGTGCTCGAGCTCGACGACCGCGACGAATGCCTGTCGTTCCTGCCGCTCAGCCACATCTTCGAGCGGATGGCGGGGCACTACGTGATGCTGCAGGCCGGCGCGGTCATCAACTACGCCGAGAACTTCGACAGCGTCCCCGCCAACCTCGTCGAGGTCCGGCCGACCGTCGTGCTCTCGGTGCCCCGGCTGTACGAGAAGATCTACGCCCGGGTGCTCGATTCGGCGCTCAAGGGCGGCGCGATCAAGAAGTGGATCTTCTTCTGGGCCAAGCGCACCGGCGAGCGGGTGGTCGACCTCGTCCTGGCGGGCAAGCCGGTCCCCGGCCTCCTCGGCTTCCACCGCCGGATCGCCGACCGGCTGGTCTTCCGGAAGCTCCGCGCCCGGGTCGGCGGACGCCTCCGGTTCTTCATCTCCGGCGGCGCCCCGCTTTCCGCCGACGTCGCGCGGTTCTTCCACGCCGCCAGCCTCCCGATCCTCGAGGGGTACGGCCTCACGGAGACGAGCCCGGTCATCTGCGTCAACCGGGCCGGCCGGGCGCGGCTCGGCACGGTCGGACCGGCCATCCCCGGCGTCGAGGTGCGGATCGCCCCCGACGGCGAGATCCTGACCCGCGGGCCGCACGTGATGAAGGGCTACTACCACAAGCCCGACGCCACCCGCGAGGCCATCGACCCGGACGGCTGGTTCCACACCGGGGACATCGGCGAGCTCGACGCGGACGGCTTCCTCCGGATCACCGACCGGAAGAAGGACCTCATCGTCACCGCCGGCGGGAAGAACATCGCCCCGCAGCCGATCGAGAACCTGGTCAAGACCAGCAAGTTCGTCTCGAATGCGGTGATGCTCGGCGACAAGCGCAAGTTCCCGGTGATGCTCGTGGTGCCCAACCTCGACAACCTCAAGGCCTGGGCCGCGCATAAGCAGCTTGCCTGGAGCAGCGAGAAGGCGCTGGTCGAGATGTCCGAGGTCCGCGCCAAGATGGAGCGCGAGGCGCTCAAGACGATGCGCGACCTGGCGCACTTCGAAGTGCCGAAGAAGTTCCTGGTGCTCCTCAACGACTTCAGCATCGAGAGCGGCGAACTCACCCCGACGCTCAAGGTCAAGCGCCGGGTGGTCGAGGACCACTATCGCCGCGAGATCGACGCCCTCTACGCCGAGCCGGAGGGCGGACCGCACGACCTGGACGAGAAGTGAGGCGGGCGGGCCGGGAGAGAGGGTGTAGCGGTGAGTGGTGAGAGGGACGGAGATATGGGCGTGAAGACGGACAGGCCCCCGGTCGACTGATCGATCGGGGGCCCGTCCATTTTCCGGGTTCGCGTCTTCGCCACCCCTCGCCCGCTGACC
>CAMLHU010000028.1 GCA_946479825.1 uncultured Gemmatimonadota bacterium | reverse complement strand
CGCCATCCTCTGGAAGGATTCCTCCCAGCGCGAGCGCGCCGCCGAGGCCCTCAAGCTCACCGCCCGGGACCTGCTCGAGCTCAAGCTGGTGGACGAGATCATCCCCGAGCCCGAGGGCGGCGCTCACCAGGATCCCGAGACCATCGGCGAGGCCCTGCGTGCCTCGCTCATCCGCCACGTCAAGGAACTCCGCTCGGTGAAGCCCGAGAAGCTGGTCCGGCGCCGCGCCGAGAAGTACGCCTCGATGGGCGCGTTCGTCGAGGGGTGATGGCGCAGCTCGTCGAAGTCCGGTTCAAGGGGAACCGCAAGGGCTACTACCGCTGGGCCGCCGACGACGACCCGCTCCTCGAGCCGGAGCGGGTGGTGGTCGAGGCCGAGCGCGGCCACGACCTCGGCCGGGTCACGGCGGCGGGCGAGACGGCCGAGAAGAAGTGCGTCTCCTGCAGCGGGTGCGAGCGCGGCGCGACGCCGGCGGAAGACCAGCGCCCCGCCGTGGTCCGCCGCGCCAGCCAGGACGAGATCCGGACCCTCAACGAGCTCCGCCGCACCGAGGACGAGGTGCGCCGGAAGGTGGTCGAGCGGGTCAGGCACCACCGGCTGGTGATGAAGGTGAGCGACGCCGAGTGGCAGTGGGACCGCAACAAGCTCACGGTGTACTTCACGGCCGAGAAGCGGGTGGATTTCCGCGCCCTCGTGCGCGACCTCGCGGCCCAGTTCCGGACCCGCATCGACCTGCACCAGATCGGCGTCCGGGACGAGGCGGCCCGCCTCACCGGGGTCGGCCGCTGCGGACGCGAATACTGCTGCTCCACCTGGCTCACCGAGCTCTCGCCGGTCAACCTGGCCCTCGCCAAGGACCAGCACCTCTCGCTCAACCCCCAGCAGATCTCCGGCGGCTGCGGGCGCCTGCTCTGCTGCCTCCGCTACGAGCACGACTTCTACGTCGCGTCCCGCAAGCGCTTCCCCAAGGAAGGGCGTTCGGTCACGACGGCGGTCGGCACGGAGAAGGTGGTCGCGGTGGACATCTTCCGGGAGCGCGTGTTCCTCCGTTCGGAGCAGCACGGGCCGCGCATCCTGACGCTCGCCGACCTCCGGGCCGAGGTCGAGCTGATCGGGGGCACGCTGCTGCCGCCGCCCGAGGCGCGCGCGCGGACCGCCCCGCCCCCTGTTGCCGAGACCGCCGAGACGGCCGGACCCGCCGCGCCCCGCCCCCAGGGGGAGGGCCACCGCCGGCGCCGCCGAGGGCGCCGGGGCCGGGGCGGCTCCTCCGGCCAGCCCCCTCACGCGCCCGAGTCCTGAGTGTCGCGCTACTACCTGACCACCGCGATCGACTACGCCAACGGCGACCCGCACCTCGGCCACGCCTTCGAGAAGGTCGGGGCCGACGCGATCGCGCGGTATCGGCGCCTCCGCGGCGACGACGTCTGGTTCCTCATCGGCATGGACGAGCACGGCCAGAAGGTGGCCCAGACGGCCGCCGAGCGCGGGCTCACCCCCCAGGGCCTGACCGACCAGGTCGCCGCCACGTTCCAGGCGATGTGGACCCGGCTCGGCATCTCGCACGACCAGTTCATCCGCACCACGGCGCCCGAACACCAGGCCGGCGTGCGCGAGCTGATCGAGCGCATCTTCGCCCGCAATCCGGACGACTTCTACGAGAAGGCGTACGCGGGGCGGTATTGCGTGGGCTGCGAGGCGTTCAAGCAGGACGCGGAGATCGTGGACGGGCGCTGCGCCCTCCACCCCACCCGCACGCTCGAGTGGGTGGAGGAGCGGAACTGGTTCTTCCGGCTCTCGCGATACCAGGACTTCCTCGCCCGGCACATCGACGCACACCCGGAGTTCGTCCAGCCCGCCACCCGGCGCAACGAGATCCTCGGCCTCCTGCGGCAGGGACTGGAGGACGTCTCCGCCAGCCGCAGCCGCTTCGGCTGGGGCGTGCCCTTCCCGCGCCCCACGAGCGACGGGGAGGCCCAGACCACGTATGTCTGGTTCGACGCGCTGCCGAACTACTGGACGGCGACCCGCTTCCCCGGCTCGCGCGCCGCGTGGCCGGCCCAGCTCCACGTCATCGGCAAGGACATCACCCGGTTCCACTGCATCATCTGGCCGGCGATGCTCGCCGCGGCCGGACTGCCGCTGCCGGAGCGGGTCTGGGCCCACGGGTTCATCTCGTACGGCGGCGAGCGCTTCAGCAAGAGCGCCGGGGTCCGGCTCGAACTCAACGAGGCCGTGGAGCGGTTCGGGCCCGACGCGTTCCGATACTTCCTGCTTCGCGAGGTGCCGTGGGACGCCGACGGGAGCTTCGGCTGGGAGCGCTTCGAGGAGCGCTACACCGCCGACCTGGCCGACGGGCTCGGCAACCTCGCGTCCCGCGCGCTCGCGATGGTCGAGAAGTACCGCGGCGGGATCCTCCCGGCCGGCGGCCGGACGACGCTCGACGACGACGGCGAGGCCCAGGTGGCGTCCTACCAGCG
Organism: uncultured Gemmatimonadota bacterium; assembly: GCA_946479825.1. Next base: position 10,564 of record CAMLHU010000028.1, on the reverse strand, counting down.
CGCGATGGACGCGCTCGACCTCCAGGGCGGCGTCGAGGCGGCCTGGCGACACGTGGCCGCCGCCAACCTCTTCGTCCAGCAATCGGCGCCGTGGACCCTGGCCAAGGAAGGCCGCGCGGCCGAACTCGACGCCGTGCTCGCCGCACTCGGCCGGGCCCTCTTCCGGCTCGCCATCCTCGTGGCGCCGGTGATGCCCGGCAAGGCGCAGGAGCTCTGGGCCTCCCTCGGCCAGGAAGGGACCGTGAGCGCCATCCCCTCGCCCTGGTTCCGGGCCAGCTGGGGGCCCGGACGCCTGGCCTGGCCGCACGGCAAGCAGGTCCGGAAGCCCGCCGGACTCTTCCCCAAGCCCATCCCGACGGCACCAGCACCGTAACTTATTGTTCCACAATAACTTGGCCGCGCATTCTCCGGGTTGACAGCCCTGGTGCGCGGCCGCATCTTTATTCTCTGTGCCGGAACTCCGCCCCCGGGGTCCCGGCGTCCCTTTTCTGACCGCAGGATGGGAATGAACGAACGCCGCTGGCGCGTGGTAGTCGTGCCGCCTGGAGCCGGGACCTCACGGGTCCTGGAGCTCTCGCAGGCCGCGCTCAAGCTCCTCCTCGGGGTCGGGATCGTGCTCGGCCTCGCGGCGGTGCTGCTGGGCTACACCACGTTCTCGCGGTCGGTCGCGCTCTCCCGCAACGCCAACCTCGAGCGCCAGAACCGGCTGCTGGCCCAGCAGCTCGGCGAGATGCAGGGCCGGCTGACGATCCTCAACGACACCCTGCAGACCATCACCGCCCGCAACACGCAGGTGCGGCTCCTCGCCAACCTCGACCCCATCGACCCGCAGGTGGCCGAGGCGGGCGTCGGCGGTCCGTCGCTGCCGTCGCCGGCCGACTCCGAGCTGCGGGCGAGCGGGGTGCTGGGCCGGCGCACCACGGAGGCCCGCAGCGACCTCAACGGCCTCATCCGCCGGGCCAACCTGCTGGCCTGGTCGTTCAACGAGGCCGCGGAGAGCCTGGCCGCCCACGCCAAGCGGCTCGAGGCGCTCCCCTCGATCATGCCGACGCAGGGCTGGCTCACGAGCGCGTTCTCGGCAATGCGGAACCACCCCATCCTGCACATCAACCGCCCGCACGAAGGGGTGGACGTGAGCGCGCCGATGGGGGCGCCGATCGAGGCGCCGGCCAACGGCGTGGTCGTGACCGCCCAGTGGGAGACCGGGTACGGCAACGTGGTGGTCATCGACCACGGATACGGGATCGTCACCAAGTTCGCGCACTGCTCGAAGCTGCTGGTCCGCCCGGGCCAGCGGGTCCACCGCGGTGACCGCATCGCGCTGGGCGGCAACACCGGCCTCGCCACCGGTCCGCACCTGCACTACGAGGTGCACGTGAACGGGAAGCCGGTCGACCCGCTCCGCTACGTCCTGCCGGACGCGATCGTGGACTGAGGCCGGCCAGGACCGCGCGCTGCCCTGGGGATCCCGTGGACACGGGGTCCCCTTTTCCGTTACTGGGTGCGGCCCGCCCTGAGCCAGCTCAGTTCCTGCCGTGCCGCCCGGAGGACCGCCGTCGCCACCATCCGCACCGGGGCGTTGTCGCTGAACGCCTGCGCGATGGCATAGAGCGTCCGCGGCGTGAACGCCGGTCGGTTGGTCATCGCATAGACCGGTTCCCACCACTCCGGGTCGAACTTGGCCTTGAACGCGTCGAGACCGTCGAAGTTGTAGAATCGCCGGCCGTGCGCCCGGACCCAGCCGAGCAGCGCCCGGAGCCACCAGGGGTCCACCCGATCGGTGCCGGCGCGTCGCGAGAGCGGGGCGAGACCGAGCGTGGCGAACGTACCCCCGCTGGCCTCCATCGCGCGGAACGCCGCGTCGAGCAGCAATTCCGCGGTGCCGTTCGGCGCGCCTTCCCCGCGGACGATCTGTTCGACCAGCCACCCTCGGCGCACCGGGACGGGACTCGCGACCAGGAACCCGACGGCGGCGCCGTCGCGCACGGCGACGAAGATCTGCCGGTCGCGCAGCCGGCCCAGGGTGAACGGCGTGGTCATGAACAGGAGCGGCGGCAGGCCCTTCCCGCCCAGCCACTCGTCGAGGCAGCGCAGCAGTTCCGGATGTTCCTGGGCGCGGGCCGGGGGCCAGGACTCCACGGTGACGCCCTTGTTGCGCGCCCGGGCGAGCTGGCCGCGGAGCGAGGCGTGGCGACTGAGGATCCCCGGCCACGCCGCCGGGTGCCAGCAAGGCTGGGCGCCGATGGTGACGAGCGCGCAGTCCCCCCGCTCCCGGGCGATCGCCTCCAGCCGCGCCTCGGCACCCAGGTAGCAGACGCTCGCGCCCGCCTCGGCCGCGTCCGCCTCGAGCTCGCGCACCACGTCGCGGAGCCGGTCGGCGGCGGCCACCGGCGCCCCGGCGACCGTCCAGACCGCGCCGCAGTCCACGTAGCCCGCCACCCCGTCGCCGGCCCCGGCGAACCAGTACCGCATCCCCGGATTGGTCAGCTGGTAGGAGGTCGAGTTCCAGCCCTGACGCAGAACGAGCTCCCGCACCCGCGAGAGCTCGTCCAGTGCCGCCACGCCTGGCCCCGTCATTCGGTCAGAACTGCACCTTGGGCGGCGCCGCGGCGCCCTGCTCGGCCTGGAAGTAGTCGCGCGGCGTGGACTGGCCGAACATCTTGGCGGTGAGATTGTACGGGAAGGTGCGGATGAAGGCGTTGTAGGCGCCGACCGCCGTGTTGTAGTCCTGGCGGGCCACCGCGATCCGGTTCTCGGTCCCGGTGAGCTCGTCCTGCAGGGAGCGGAAGTTCTGGTCGGCCTTGAGCTGCGGGTAGGCCTCGGCGATGGCGAGCAGGCGGCCGAGCGGCGCGGTCAGCGCCTGGTTGGCCTCGGCCATCTGGTTGATGTTGCCGCCCTGCACCGCGCCCGAGAGCTTGGCGCGCGCTTCCGCGACCCGGGTGAAGATCGTGTCCTCGTGCGCCGCGTATCCCTTCACGGTGGCGACGAGGTTCGGGATCAGGTCGGCCCGGCGCTGCAACTGGGCGGCGATCTGCCCCTTGGCCTGGTTGACCTGCTCGTCCATCTGCTGGATGCGGTTGTAACCGCAGCCCGAAAGGGCCAGGGTGCCGAGCAGGAGGGCCGTCACGGCGGCGCGAGTACGCATCAGCGATCTCCAAGGTGAAAGCGGTCCACGAATCCGGCGGCCCGGTCCACGGCCGCGAGGAAGCCTTCGAACGTCCCCGGCGGGCACTTCCAGCGGCGCTGGTGACGGGCCTCGAGGGCCAGGAGGCAGGGCGCGGGATCGAACGCCGCCACCGCCGCCGCCTCGCGGATCACGGCGGCGTGGTCGGCAGGGACCGTGCGCCCGGTCAGGGCCAGCAGCCCGCGCAGGAGGGCCACCACCGGGCCGATCGCGTGCCGCGCCACCAGGCCGAGGTCGGCCGGGGCGCCAGCGTGCATCGCCCACGCCTGGCGGAGGCGCATCAGGTCGGCCGCCAGGTCGCGCTCGAGGGCGAGCCGAAGGTCCGCACGATCCACCGTGGCACCGGCCACCGGGTCGCTGCCGCGGAGCATGCGGTAACCCGCGGTGATCTCGGCGAGCTCGACCGGAAAGGCGTCGGCGGCCCGGCCCCATTCGCGGCGGCTCATCAGGAACGGAGGCGGATAGCCGGACTTGTGCCACGCCACGAGCGCCGGGCCGAGACGCGCGAGCGTCGCGGGCGCGACGTCGTCGAGGATGATGAGGACCGAGACTTCGCCGCGGCCGTCGTGGGCGGCGCCGCGCGCGGCCGGCCCGTACAGCACCGCGCTGAAGCCGGCGCCGAGGGTCGCGTCGAACGGCGCGAGCAGGGTCTCGAGGCGTGCCAACGTCGTATCGCTCACTCAGAACCTCCCGCCGGCGCCGCCGCCGCTGAAGCCGCCGCCACCGCCAAAGCCGCCGAAACCACCGCCCCCGCCGAACCCGCCGCCGCTGAAGCCGCCACCCCCGAACCCCCCGAAGCCACCCCCCCAGAATATACGGGGGCCGCGTCCGCGCCGGCTCCGCACCGCGAACTGCAGGATGAGGATCAGCACGATGAAGAGGATCGGCCAGGGGAACTGGCCGCCGTCCGACGACTCCGGCGCCGAGACCGGCCATCCCGCGATGGTCGAGTCGGTGACCCCGAACCCGCGGGCGATCAGCGTGGAGAGCGCCCGCGTGCCCGCCAGCAGCGCCGCGCCGTAGCGCTCCCCGGCCAGGTCCGGGATCATCAGGTCGCGGACCTCGCCGGCGCGGGAGTCGGTGATCATCCCTTCGAGGCCCCGCCCGACGGCGATGAACACCTGGCCGGTCCCCGGCCGGTGGTCCTGCATCGGCACCAGCATCAGCACCACGCCGGCGTTCCGGCGCACGTCGCCGATCTTGGCCTGGGCCCCCACCCCCCAGACCCGCCCGATCTCCGTGGCGACGTCCACGGCGGCGCGGTCGCCGATCGTCGGCAGGGTCACCACGGCGATCTCCGCCCCGGTGGCGCCGCGCACGCGGGCGGCGAGGTCGTTGATCGCGGCGGCCGTGCCCGCGTCCACGATCCCGGCCGCGTCGGTCAGGTAGTTGGCCGGCCGTGGCGGAAACAGCGAATCCAGCGCCGGGTTCTGGGCCGAGGCTGGAAGCGCCATCAGTTGAGCCAGGGCGAGAAGCCCGATAGCTTTGCGGAGCGGTTTCACCCGTCGTCCTTCCACCGGATCACCCGTGACCCGATTGCACGTCCTCGCCCTGGGGCTGGTCCTGGCCTGCCGGCCCTACGAGACCCGGGCATCCGTTCGCATCCCCGGCCCCGACGGGATGCCCTCGCCGGTGGCCCACCTGCCGGTGGTCTTCCTGCCGTACGACCGCGACAGCGTCCTTGCCGCGCTCGCCGCGACCGCCGCGACGCCGTCGCCGGAGCCGGGGCTCGATTCGCTGCTCGCCGCCTCACGCCCGCCGCTCGCCGCGTACACCCGCGCGGCGTGGTCGCTCGACTCCGCCCACCGGGCGCTCGACTCGCTGCGGTCGGCGCTCGACACCACCCCCCGCAACGCCGACGCCTACCGGCAGGGGTATGCCGCCTTCGTGGCCGGCACGGCGCGGATTGCCACGTTCGAATCCGCGGCCCGGGACGCCCAGGCGGCGCTGGCCCGGTCCGACGCCCGGCTGGCCGATCTCGTGGCCCGGCAACGCGCCCGGCTACGTGCCTGGGAAGATAGCACCTACCGCCGCTATCCCGAGATCACCGCCGCGCTCGAGCGCGCGAGCGGCCTCGCGCCCGTGGCCGATACCACCGATGCGGTCGGAGACCTGGTGGTCACCCTGCCCCGCGGCACCTGGTGGCTGTACGCGCGGGCGCCCGACGTCGCCGATCCGTACGCCGAGTGGTACTGGAACGTCCGGGTCCGGGGAACGCTCCTCCGGCTCGACCGCACCAACGCCGTGCACCGTCCGCGTCCCTGACCGAGGTCCCGATGCGATCCCGCGCCGCTGCCTTGCTGGTGCCGTTGCTCCTCGCCGCGGCGTCGCTCGCCGCCCAGGACTCGACCGCCGACCCCGGCCCGATGCTTGCCGAGCGGAGCCGGGGTCAGGCCACCGCGCCGATCACGGTGGTCGAGATGTCCGACTTCCAGTGCCCGTTCTGCCGGCGGTTCTTCACCGAGACCTTCCCGACGATCGACCGCGAATACATCGCGACCGGCAAGGTCCGCTGGATCTTCCTCAATTACCCGATCGTCCAGCTCCATCCGAACGCCGAGCCTGCCGCGGAGTTCGCGATGTGCGCGGCCCGGTTCGGCAAGTTCTGGCCGGTGCACGACCTGCTCTACCGGAACCAGGAGACCTGGGCCCCGCTCCGCGAACCCGGCGAGTACCTGCTGACGCTCGCGGACTCCGTCGGGCTCCCGCGCGACTCCCTCCTGCCCTGCCTGCGTACCCACCAGATGATGCGCCGGGTGGCCGGCGACGCCGGGACCGCGCAGCGCATCGGCGCGCGGGCGACCCCGACCTTCCTGGTCGAAGGGGCGCTGCTCTCGGGCGCCTACCCGATCGACATCTTCCGCCACGTCCTCGACTCGATCTACACCGTCCGCACCGCCGGGGCGCCGCCCCGTTCCGACAGCGCCGCCGGCTCGCGCGGGCGCTGACGGCTACCGCCCGAGGGCGACGGCCAGGAAGACGTCGTAGAGCGAGTGGGTCCAGGCGGTGACCCCGTACCCGCGCACGACGTAGAGCCCGCTGAACAGGAGTCCCGCCACGGCCCGGAAGGTGAACGAGGCCAGCTCGAGCCGGTCGCCGTATGGGCCGATATAATGGAAGGCCGAGAAGATGAGCGCGCCGAGCAGGACGCCGAACACGTTGGCGGCGCGGGGCGCCCAGCCGAGCACCCGGCGGGCGAGCAGCACCAGCCCGGAGACCAGCAGGACGCGGAAGAGCAGCTCCTCGTAGATGCCGGCGCCGAGCGAGATGACGAGCTGGGTGGGCAGGTCGAATCGCGTGAGCGCCGGGGCCGCGAGGGCGGCGGGCCCGTGGAGCAGGAGTGCCGTCAACATGCCGGCAACGACCCCGAAGGCGAGCGCGAGGACCACGGACTCGCCGAGCATCGCGGCGAACACCCCGGGGGCGAGCGGGCCTCCCCGGCGGTCCCGCCAGACGAGCCAGGCGCCGATCGCGACCAGCAGCACGTCGAACGCCAGGATCCCCTCCCGCCCGCCGATCGCGACGAACAGGCTCTTGAGGATGACGTCGGCGCCGTTGCGGATGCCGGTCTCGCCGTGGGTGAGGATCCGCGCCGAGACCTCGTAGGCGAGGAGCAGCGGCGCGGCGAAGAGGACGCTGTACCGCGGGGACCGGGAAAGCTGCCAGTAGGACATGCGGGTCGGTGCCGGGACCGGGTTCGGGTGCCGAAAGCTAAGCACGCCGCGAGGCGCTGGCGCGCGCGGCGGTCCCTTCCTCTTTCTTCCGGGCCGGACTAACCTTGCCCCCCATGCCCACCTCCGTGGCCTACCGCGGCGCCGTGCGCCTCGCGACGGCGCTCCTCCCCGCCATGTCGCACGTCGATGCGAAGCTCCGCCGGGGCCACCTGGCGCGCCGGGGCGCCGCGGACCGGCTGCGGGCCTGGGCCGCCGAGAACCGCGCCCCGGAGCGCCCGCTGGTCTGGTTCCACGCCCCGTCGGTCGGCGAGGGGCTGCAGGCGGAGGCGGTGCTCCGCGAGCTGCGCGCAGCCCACCCCGACTGGCAGGTGGCGTACACCCACTTCAGCAGCTCCGCCGAAGGACTGGCACGCCGGATCGGCGCCGACGTCGCCGACTACCTCCCGTACGACACGCCCGCCGCCGCCGACACCCTCCTGACCGCGCTCCGGCCTCGGGCCCTGGTCTTTTCCAAGCTCGACCTCTGGCCCGAACTCGCCACCCGCGCGGCGGCGAGCGGCACCGCGGTCGCCCTGGTGGCCGGCACCGTCCGGCCGGGGAGCGGCCGGCTGCGCTGGCCTGCCCGCCCGCTCCTCGCGAGCGGGTACGCGGCGCTGTCGGCGGCCGGCGCCATCGACGCGCCCGATGCGGAGCGGCTGGCCCGACTCGGCGTCCGGCCGGAGGTGATCGAGGTGCTGGGCGACCCGCGCTACGACAGCGTGGCCGCGAAGGTGGCGGCGGTCCCTGCGACCGACCCACTGCTCCGCCTCGGCGCGGCAGCGCCGACCCTCGTGGCGGGCTCCACCTGGCCCGGGGACGAGGCGGTGTTGCTCCGTGCCTTCCGCGAGGCGCGCTCGGCCCATCCCGAGGCCCGGCTCATCCTCGTGCCCCACGAGCCGACGCCGGAACACCTGCGCCGGGTGGAGGCCATGGCCGCGGAGGCGGGGGTGCCCGTACCGGTCCGCCTCAGCGCGTTCGCCGCACCGGCGCCGCTCATCCTGGTGGACCGGGTCGGGGTGCTGGCGGCGCTGTATGGGGCGGGGACGATGGCGTATGTCGGCGGGGGATATCACGCGGCGGGGCTGCACTCGGTGCTCGAGCCGGCGGCGTGGGGCGTGCCGGTGGCGTTCGGGCCGCGCTGGCGCGAGAGCCGGGATGCCGTGCTGCTCGCCGACGCCGGGGCGGCTGTCCCGCTGCCGGAGTCCGGGGACGCGGCGGTGGCGGCGCTGACGGCGGCCTGGCGGAATTGGATCGCGAACGGGGCGGAGCGGGACCGGCAGGGTCGCGCCGCGCGAGGGGTGGTGGATGGGGGGCTGGGCGCCGCGGGGAGGAGTGCGGCGCTGGTCTCGCGGCTGGTACTGCGGGAGCGCCCCGCCTAGCGCCCGGCGGGCGCCTGAGGCGGCGCGGCGGCCGGCGCGGGTGCAGCACCGGCGTCGCCGACGATGGTCCCTTCAAACTCCACCGCCCGCGGGACCAGCAGCCCGCCGGACAGCACGGTGACGAGGATGTCGGTGATCCGGCTGTGGACCCGGATCCGGACATCCGCCACGCTCTTCCCCCCCACCAGCTCCGCCGCCAGGCTCTTCTGCAGCGACGGCTGGCTGATCGGCAGCGCCCCCCACCCGAACCAGAGCGCAGTCGCGCGCACGGCGAAGTGCTGGCCCTGCGCCGGCTGGGCGGCATCGGACGCCAGGGATACCGGCACACCCAGGGTGGTGGCGTCGAAGGTCTGGGCGCAGCCTGCGAGGGCGAGCACGGCCACGGGCGCGGCGGCCCGGAGCAGCCGGGAGAGCGTGCGATTCACGGAAGTGACCTGGAAAAGGCCCGGGGGAGACGCGCCGGACCGGCGCGCCTCCCCGCGGGATGGATCAGAGGCCGGGGACGTGGATGGCGTAGCCCGCGCCGACCGAGAAGGTCGACGGGGACACCGACGTGCCGCCGGCGTCGAGCTTGAACGTATCGTACGCGGCGCGGATGGTGAGGCCCATCGCCAGGCCCAGGTTGACGCCGGCGCTGAGGCCGAACTTGGTCTGGGTGCTGGTGGTGCCGCCGCTCTGGAACCGCATGTACTGCATACGGGGCGCGATCCACGGCTTGATGGAGAGGGCCGGGCTCGGGATGTTCGCCACGATGCCGATGCCCACCGGGACGTTGAGCTGCTTCGCGCCGCTCCCCTGGATGTCGGAGGCGTAGCCGGCCCCGACCTGCGCGTTGATCGTCACGGGGATCAGCGGGCCGCCGAACAGCTTCAGGTTGGCGGTGGCGCCGACCCAGGTGTCGCTCTTCCCGCCGTCCGGCTTGTTCGACGCCAGGATGGCCGTGATGCCGAGCGGCCCGAGACCGACCGAGCCCGAGAGCCCGTAAGTGTGTCCCTTGCCCGCGTCCTGGTTCGGGAAGCCGGCATCCACGTTGATCCCGATCCCGGTGCCGACGCCGGAGTTGAAGACCGGCAGCCCGGCGACCTGGGCGGAGACGGGGGCGGCGACGACCGCCGACGCGAGGGCCAGCGCTGCGAGGACCTTCGTGCGCATCTGTGCCTCCAACGGGTTGGTAATCATGGGGGACAGGACGTCCCCCATGCGGAACGGCGCGCCGCAAGCTATCGCGGACGCGCCGGGGAAGTCAATTCAGGAGGTCAGCGCAGGAACGCGACGCTGATGCTGACGCCGTCGAAGTCGCCGATCCCGCCATCCACCCGGAGGTCAAGCTGCCGGGACACCCGCACGTCGGCGCCGAGGCCGAGGGTGAAGGCGAGGGTGCTGTTGCCCGAGCCGAACACCGGAGTCAGCACCGGGTGCACGTACGGGACGAAGCTCACGTTCGAGCCCTCGAGGTCGAGCCGGCGGCCCATCGAGAGGCCGACGGGGACCAGGACCTCCGAAGCGCCGCTCACGAACCGGCCGCCGAAGCCGAGGGTGAGGGCCCCGTCGAGGGGGAAGTCGGCGTTATGGGTGAGGACGCGCGTGCGGCCGTCCACGCCGAGCAGCACGGCGGTGCTGGCGCCGTGGCCGGGCGAGTCGAACCCGGCGCGGAGGCCGACGTCCCACGCCCGGCTGCCGAACTTGTAGAACCCCTCGAAGGCCACGCCCGCGCCCGGATCGGAGAGCGAGAGGCCCGCCTCGGAGCGGTGGAAGGCGCGGTACGGGGCCGCGAACACCGGGGTCCCGGTGGACTGGGCGGCGAGTCCCGCCGGGGCGGCCAGCACCCCGATCGCGACGGCCAGGAGCGTCTTACGCATTCGGCTCTCCCTGCACGTGTTCGGTGACGACGCGCACGGTATCGTGCACGACCTGGACGAACCCGCCGCGGATCCGGTACCGCTCGGTGGCGTCGCCGCGGCGGATGGTGAGCAGCCCGTCGCCCAGCAGGGACATCAGCGGGGCGTGCCGGGGCAGCACCCCGAGAGACCCGTCGAACCCGGGGACGGTCACGGCGTCGGCCTCGCCATCATATACCGCCGCCTCGGGGGAGATGACCGTGATGCGCATCACGCCGACGCCAGCTTGCGGGCCTTCTCGACGGCGTCCTCGATCCCGCCGACCATGTAGAACGCCTGCTCGGGCAGGTGGTCGAACTCGCCGGCCAGCACCCGTTCGAAGCTCGCGATGGTCTCCTCGAGCTTGACGTACTTGCCGGGGAAGCCGGTGAACTGCTCGGCCACGTGGAA
>CAMLHU010000027.1 GCA_946479825.1 uncultured Gemmatimonadota bacterium | reverse complement strand
CTCGCCGCGGCCGGGCGGCCGCTCGCGCCGGCGCTCGCACGGCACGAGCGCGCCGCCACCGACGGCGCGTGGGACGAGGCCCTGGTCGCCGCCGCCCGCGCGCTCGAATCGGCGTGGATCGGGCTCGAGGCCTCGGCTGCGGACGAGGAGGCGGCGTGGGCGCCCGAAGCCGGCCGCCTCGAGGCGTGGCGCCCGCCGCGCTGGCCGCGCCGGACCGCCGCCGCGGTCGTGGTCGCCGCGGCGCTCTATGCCGGACTGCTGCTCGGCGGATACCTTCCGGTGCCCCGGCCGCTCCTTCCGGCCGCCAACTACTGGTGGAGCCACCTCGAACGATGAACGTGCTCGGCGTCGGGATCGACCTGATGGACATCGGCCGGGTCCGCGCGATGCTCTCCCGGCGCGAGGAACAGGCGCTCACCCGCCTGCTCACCGACGCCGAGCGGTCGTTCGTCCAGGGGCAGCCGGATCCGGCGCGGCACCTGGCGGCGCGGATCGCCGCCAAGGAGGCCGTGTACAAGGCGCTGCAGTCGCTGCCGGGGACCCGTGGCGTCGGGTTCCACGACATCGAGGTCCTGCGCAGCGATCACGGTCGGCCGTCCATCCGCCTGCACGGGACCGCCGCCAAGGTCGAGGCGGAGCAGGGGCCGCTGGTCATCGAGCTCTCCCTCAGCCACTCCGACCTGACTGCCGGCGCGGTCGCGATCGTTGGGCGACGTGGCTGAGCTGCCCCCTACCAATTCCTACCGCCAGACTCTACTTTAGGTCTCCCCAACGGGAACTACCTGAAAATGAGTCTCAAGCGCGGAATCGCGCATACTCTACTGGTCGCTCTCGCCTGCGCCGCCGCGCCGCTCCGCGCGTCGACGCCCGCGGACCAGGCGGCGACCGTGCGGCGCATCGCGGCGACAGCGGCCCTGGCCGCCCAGGAGTACCGCAACGGTTTCTCGGGTGGCAAGCTGGTGTCGCCGGCGGAGACGGCCGAGGCGCGGCTCTTCCTGACCGAGGCTCGTCGCTCGGCGGCGCTCCTCCCGCCCGAGCACGCCGGCGCCACCCAGCAGGGCATCGACGCCCTGATCGCCCTGGTCGATCGCGGCGTCTCGCCTGATTCGGTGGAGGCCGCGGCGCGCGCCCTCGGCGACGGCCTGGCCCGGACCTTCAACATCACGCTCGAGGATATCCCCGCCGTCGCGCCGTCGTCCGCGCGAGGCGCCGACGTCTATCGGAAGGCGTGCGCAAGTTGTCATGGCCTGGCCGGCCGGGGCGACGGACCGGTGGCTGCCGCGCTCACCCCGCATCCCCCCGACCTGACCGACCGCGCCGCGCTGGCCGACCGCTCGCCGCTCGACTTCTACCGCCGCATCACCCTTGGCATCGCCGGCACCGCGATGCCCGCCTTCGAGTCCCAGCTCTCGGCCACCGATCGCTGGGCCGTGGCGGAGTATGCCTCGACCCTCAGGCTGCCGGCGGCGGCGGCGGGGGAGCCGCCGGCCGGGCTCCGCAGCTTCGCCACCACTGCCACGATGAGCGACCGCGCGGTGGCCGCCGCGCTCGCTCCCGCGGCCGACCCGACCGACTCGCTGGTGGCGGCGCGCATCTCGTCCGTCCGCTCCGCCGGGACCGAGCAGGGCGCCGCCGCCGCGACCGGCCCCGTCTTCGACCGGATCCGCGACCAGCTGGCGCAGGCGACCGGGCTCGCGACCGCCGGGCGGTCGAGCGAGGCGAGCGGCGTGGCGTTCGACGCCTATATGACGTTCGAGCAGGTCGAGGGGATGGTCCGCGCCAAGGACGGTCCGCTGGCGTCGGACCTCGAGGCCGGGTTCGCCAACTTCCGCACCCGCGCCGCCGGCGGCGCCACCAAGGCCGAGATCGACCGGCTGCATTCGGAGCTGCTGGCCGGGCTCGAGAAGGCCGAACGCACCGTCGCCGACAAGCCGTCGCCGCTCAACCTGTTCATTCAGTCGTTCGCGCTGCTGCTCCGGGAGGGCCTCGAGGCCATCCTGATCGTCGGCGCGCTCATCGCCTTCCTGGCCAAGACCGGCGCCGACGCCCGGCGCCGGGACGTCCACATCGGCGTGGCCGCCGCGATCGGCGCCAGCCTCCTCACGGCGTTCGCGCTCGAGACCATCTTCGAGGTCAGCTCCGCCCGGCGCGAGGCGCTCGAGGGCGGGACGATGGTCGTCGCCGCGGCGATGCTGTTCTACGTGAGCTACTGGCTGCTCTCCAAGATGGAGGTGGCCAAGTGGAACCGCTTCGTGAAGGCCCAGGTCCAGCAGGCGGTCTCCGGCGGGTCCGCCCTCGCGCTCTCGTCCGTGGCGTTCCTCGCGGTCTATCGCGAGGGGTTCGAGACCGTCCTCTTCTATAAGGCGCTCTTCCTCTCCGGCGGCGACGGCAGCGCGGTGATGCCGGTCGTGGCCGGGATGGTCCTCGGCGGCGCGGCGCTCGCCGTGGTGTACGTGGCCATCAACCGGTTCGGCGTGCGGATCCCGCTCAAGCCGTTCTTCGCGGTCACCAGCGCGTTCCTCTACTACATGGCGTTCGTGTTCGCCGGGAAGGGGATCGCCGAGCTGCAGGGGGGCAACGTGGTCTCGCTGACCCCGTTCACCCCTGAGATCCGGGTCCCGACGCTGGGCATCTACTCCACGTGGGAGACGATGTCGGTGCAGGCGCTCCTGGTGGTGCTCCTGCTCGCCGCGGTGGTCTGGACCTTCGTGATCGAGCCGCGCCGGCTCAAGGTCACCGAGGTGATGGTCCCCGAGCCCAAGGCGCCGGCGCCCGGCGCGCCGTCCGCCGCCCCGGCGCCCGCCACCTCGCGTCCCGCGCTCGATCCGACGGTGTCCCGGTCCATCGAGCGGATGGAGGCCGACCTGGCCGAGGTGCGGGCCGAGCTCGACCGGCTCAAGGAGCGGCTGGTGCAGGACGGGATCGACCGGATGACCCGCGGGCGCTGATCACCTGCGCCGGAAGTCGAACGCCCCCGGCAGGTGCCGGGGGCGTTCGTGTATCTGAGCCCCGATAAAGCGAAACGGCCCACCGTGGTGGACCGTTTCGAAGGAGGTGACAGGTAGCCCCCTGAGCTGTACGGAGACGGACCGAAGTGTCCGCTCCAACCCTTCTTCTACCTGCCACTTTTCCGTGGGGCCGTGCGTTGCCCTCTGCCCCTTCTAAAGCAACAGAGGTGCCAAATACATCGATTCTTGTAAATCATTGCAGCGTAACGGATTAGTGAAATCGGCCGACCTGGATTCGTCCGGTCTCAGCCGTCAATTATTTGACAGATGCTCTTGTCAGTTGTCCAACTCGTTGTGGTAATGCGACTTATCTCGATGTCAATTTATTGGTCGTCGGTGGAAAATGTACGATATCGCTACACCGATGCGATTCAGGTCTCTGGCTTTGGGTTCGGCCGCAGGTATGGGCCCGGGTCGAGGTCGGCGCTCGCGCTGAGGTGCCGGATCACGGCAACGCCCACCACGACCAGCAGCACGCTCGTCGCCTGGGCCAGCGTGAACGGGCCGAGGAGGCGATCGTCCTTGGCTCGCAGGATCTCGACCAGGAACCGTTCGACTCCTGCGAACACCAGGTAGGCCCCGAAGAGCCAGCCGGTCCCCCGCGGCAGGGTGCGCCACTTCCAGAGGATGGCGAAGACCACGAGCATCGCGCCCACTTCGTAGAGCTGGGTCGGGTGGACGGCGAGCACGGTGCTCGGGTCCGTGCCCGGCGGCACCGGGATGCCGAAGAGCTGGGTCATGTTCCCCGCGGTGGAAGGCGGCAGCCCTTCGGGGAACTTGAGGCCCCAGGGGAGCGTGGTCGGGCGGCCGTAGTCGTCGTTGACGAGGAAGCAGCCCACCCGGCCCAGCGCGTACGCCGCCGCCAGGGCCGGCGCCACGAGTTGGGCGGTCCATCGCAGGGGGACCCGCAGCCGCCAGCCGTTCAGCATCACCCCCAGCGCCCCGCCGATGAACCCGCCGTACCAGACGAGCCCGCCACGCGAGAACAGGGTGTTGAGGTCGCCGGTCAGGGCCACGTACCAGAGCTTGGCCCCGACGATCCCCCCGATCACCGCGCCGAGCGTCACGTCCGACGCATAGTCCTCTCGGAGGCCGCGCCGGCGCAGCTCGAGCGCCATCAGCCAGCTCCCGGCGAGGAACCCGACCATCATCATGATGCCGTAGCCGGTGATCTCGAGTCCGGCGAAGGAGAACACGAAGGGATGGATGGTCATCGGCGGTCGGGAAGTGGGATGGAAGTGAGGACGGTGCCGGTCATCGCCCGGTCACGAGGCCGGGGAACGGCAGGTCGGCGCGGGGTTCGAGGTCCCAGCCGCTCGACTCGCCGCGGGCCAGGCGCCAGGCCGCGGCGGCGCCGATCATTGCGGCGTTGTCGGTGTTGAGCCTCGGCGTGGCGGCGACGACGCGGGCGCCGGGGCCGACGCGCCGCCGCAGCTCGGCGATGAGCGCCTGGTTGCACGCCACGCCGCCGCCCACCATCGCCGTCGGGTAGCCGAGCTCGGCCACGGCGTGGGCGGTCTTCTCGGCCAGCACGTCGATCGCCGCGTCCTGGAAGCTCCGCGCCAGGTCGGCGCGGTCGCGGGCGACGTCGGTGGACTGCTGTGCCGCGCGCAGCACCGCGGTCTTGAGCCCGCTGAACGAGAAGCCGTACCGGTCGGGGCCGGGGCGGTCGAGCTCGGCCAGCATCGGGCGCGGGAGCTTGAACCGCGGCTTCCCTTCACGCGCGATCCGCTCGATCCGCGGGCCGCCGGGATACCCGAGGTCGAGGAGCGTGGCGACCTTGTCGAACGCCTCGCCGGCGGCGTCGTCGCGGGTCTGCCCCAGCAGCCGGTACGTGCCCCACTCCGGGACGTCGAGCAGCATCGTGTGCCCGCCGCTCACGAGCAGCCCCACGAACGGCGGGCGGAACTCGGGATCCTCGAGCGTGGCCGCGAACAGGTGTCCCTCGAGGTGGTGCACGCCGAGGAAGCGGCGGCCGAGCGCCCAGGCGAGCGCCTTGCCGTACATCGCCCCCACGAGGAGTGCGCCCACGAGCCCCGGGCCCTGCGTGACGGCGATGGCCTCGATGCCGTCGCGGTCCGTGCCGGCCTGCGTGAGCGCGGACTCCACCACCGCGGGCAGGGCGGTGAGGTGGGCGCGGCTCGCGAGTTCGGGGACCACCCCGCCGAAGACGCGGTGGATGTCCTGCGAGAGGATCACCACGCTGTCGAGGCGGCCCCGGCCCTGGTCGTCGGCGGTGACGACGGCGGCTGAGGTCTCGTCGCAGGAGGTCTCGATGGCGAGGATGCGGGTCATCGGGCGGCGCGGCGGGTCAGGGTGATCGAGTCGGGGCGGGGGCGTCCGGCGAGCCCCTCGGGGAGCAGCAGGGTGAGCGGGACGCGGCCGCCGTGCGTGGCGCCGCGCAGGTAGACGAGCACGCTGTCGGTGGTGAGGGCGGCCAGCCGGGCGGCGGGGCCGCGGATCGCGACGCTCACGGTGTCGATCCCGGCCGCCCACTCGGCGGCGACCGCGCCCGGCAGCTGGACCGGCACGCCGGCGAGCACCCGCTCCTCCGCCGGCTCGCGCTCGAGGCGGACCAGCACGTCGGTCGGCGCCACGTGGACGCCGCGGCCCAGGCTGGTGTCGAGCGCCACCTGGAGCTCCGCCACGCCGGTGCCCGCCGGCAGGTCGAACGGGACGGTCGAGACCGCCGGGATCCGTCGCACCGCGTCCACCGGGCCCGACACCCGCACCACGCTCGGCGTCACCGACACCTCGCCCGCCTGGACCGGGTCGCCGCCGCCCCGGAGGAGCGCGCGCACCGGAACAAGGCGCTGGAACACGGAGTCGAGTTCCACCGTGACCTCGCGCGGCTGGACGTCGCGGATCTCGGCGTCCACCTCGCGCAGCAGCACGATGTCGGCCGGTGCGAGGCCCAGCGTCACGTCGCGGGCCGTCACCGTGTCGGCGATGGTCTTCGTGAGCGTGAGCGCGCGGGCGCTCAGCTTGAGCAGCTCACGCGCCGGCCCGACGACGAGGGCCTGGGCGGTGGCGGGGGCTTCGAGCACTTCGCGCCCCGCGGGGGGCTCGACCTGTAACTGGACCCGCACCAGCCGGGTGGACGGCTGCTCGAATGCCGCGACCAGCCAGAGCAGGATCGCGAGCAGGAGCGAGGTGAGCTTGAGGGGCCAGTTGGCGGTCAGCCGGGCCCAGAGCCGCACGTCAGGCCCCGGGCACCGCGAGCAGACGGTCGACGAGCGTCTGCTGCACCGGCGCCGTCCAGTCGTACCCGCCGATCAGCCAGCGGACCACCACGCCGTTGCGGTCCACGATGAAGCTCTCGGGGACCCCGGTGGTGCGGTAGAGCGTCTGGATGTCGCCGCTCTTGTCCTGCAGGATCTCGAACGTCAGGCCGTACTTCTTCGCGAACGCCTTCACGTCCTCCGGCGAGCCCTGGTCGATGCTCACGGCCTCGATCCGGAAGCCGCGGTCCTTGAAGGCCTGGTAGAGCTTTTCCATCGACGGCATCTCGCGCCGGCACGGCTCGCACCAGGTGGCCCAGATGTTGATGAGCGTCACGTGGCCCTTGAACCGGTCGCGCAACGAGACGCTGTCGCCGGTGGCGAGCTCGACCAGGCGATAGTCCGGAGCCGGCGCGCCGACCGAGGCGCCGTCCACCGCGTCCGCGTGGGTCAGGATCCACCCGCCGGTCGCGAGGCCGGCCACGATGGCGCCGACCGCAAGCCACTGTTTGGACACGTTCATGTTCAGACCCTCGTCGCGCACCTGGACCGCAGGTCGCGGATGGCGGCCCCGGGATCGGGGGCGCCGAACACCGCCTGACCGGCCACGAAGGCGTCGGCCCCGGCGGCGTGCGCCTCGGCGATCGTGTCGGGACCGATCCCGCCGTCCACCTCCAGCACCGCCGCCGACCGGCGGGCGTCGAGCAGCCGGCGGATCCGCGCGATCTTCGCCGTGGACGCCGGAATGTAACGCTGTCCGCCGAATCCCGGATTGACGCTCATCACCAGCACGAGATCCAGGTCGGCGGCCACCTCGTCGACCACGTCGGGTGAGGTGGATGGATTGAGCGCGAGCCCGGCCTGCATGCCCCGCTCCCGCACCGCGGTCAGGTGCCGCTGGACGTGGACGGTCGCCTCGGGATGGAAGGTGAAGACCCGGACCCCCAGGTCGGCGTACTCGGTGATGTACCGCTCGGGGTCCTGCACCATCAGGTGCACGTCGAGCGGCCGCTCGGTGAGCTTCCGCAGGGCGCGGATCACCGGCGCGCCGAACGTCAGGTTCGGCACGAACCGGCCGTCCATCACGTCCACGTGGAACCAGTCGGCGCCGGCCGCCTCCGCGACCCGGACCTGGTCGGCGAGGCGGGACAGGTCGGCGCTCAGGATGCTGGGGCAGATCCGGACGGCGGTCATGGGGCCTTCGCGACGATGAGGTCCACGCGCCCGTCCTTGGCGGCGAGCGCGCCGGCACTCGGGCGCTGGAGGATCACGGTGCCGGGTACCTTGCCGACGGCGACCTGCGGGGTGACCCGCCCGACCGAGAGCCCGACCTTGAAGAGTGCCTCGCGGGCCTGGGCGGAGGTCATCCCGGTCACGTCGGGGATCGCCGTGTTGGCGGGGCCGGCGCTCACCACCAGCGTGATCGCGGCGCCGGGGTCGGCGGTGATCCCGGCCGCGGGGCGGGTGCCGAGCGCCGAACCCCGCTCCGCCGGCGAGGCGACCGAGTCCACGCCCCGCACGGTGAGCCCCGCGGCAGCGATGATCCTCCGCGCCAGCTGGCCCTCGAGGCCGATGACGTCGGGGATGACGGCGCGCGCGGGGCCGCTCGAGGTGAACAGGTGGATCATGGCACCGCTGCCGTACGCCGAGAGCGGCGGCGGGTCCTGCCACACGACTGCGCCGTTCGGCAGCCGGGGGTGCGGCATCTCGCCGTCGAACTTGACCCGGAAGCCGGCGCCGACCAGCCGGCGCTGGGCCTCGCCGCCGGTCAGCTCGATGACCCGCGGCACGACGAGCGACGTGGTGAAGAGCGGGGCGGGGTAGAGCCACAGCGCCGCCACGAGGTAGCCCGCGAGCGTCGCCGCGAAGACGATGCCGAGATGGCGCAGCAGCCGGCGCCCTCCCGCGGTCGAGAGGAACGGCGCGGCGACGTGGCGACGGACCCGCACTCAGGCCCCCCGCCGGAGCCGGGCGGCGTAGGCGCCGTCGGTCCCGTGCCGCTGCGGCAGCAGCTCGAGGTCGCCGTCGGCGTCGAGGAGCTCCGCCGGGAAGCCCGGCGGGGGCTCGCGCCGGAACTCGGCGTGCCGTGCGAGGAAGCGCTCCATCTGCTCGCGATTCTCCTCGGGTTCCAGGGAACAGGTGGCGTAGATCAGCAGCCCGCCCGGGCGCACCACGGGCGCCACGGCCTCGAGCAACGCGGCCTGCTCGGCGACGAGGGTGGCGAGCGCCGCGGGCCGGACCCGCCACCGGGCGTCAGGGTGACGGGCGAAGGTACCGGTGCCGAGGCACGGGGCGTCGAGCAGGACCGCGTCCGCCGCCAGGCAGGGCGGCGCGCCGGCGTCGGCGACCACCGGATGTTCGCGGCCGCTGCCGGCCCGGGCCAGGTTCTCGCGGAGCCGCCGGACCCGGCGGAGGCTGCGATCCGCCGCCAGCACGCTGCCGGCGTGCTGCCCGAGCGCGATCGCCTTGCCGCCGGGGGCCGCGCAGGCGTCGTACACCAGGGCGCCAGGCGGGACCGCCGCGAAACGGCACACCAGGGCCTGTGCCGGATCCTGCACGATGAAATCGCCGGTCGCGAATCCCGGCAAGTCCCGGGGGCGGGAGGCGTCCACCACGGTCCCCGCCTCCCACGGCGCCGGCTCGTGCGCGATCCCGGCGGCGACGAGCCCGGCGGCGATGGCGGCCGCGTCCCGGCGGGCGGGCTGGAGCACGAGCGCCGGCGGGCTGTCGTTCCAGAGCAGGAGCCGGTCGGTCGCCTCGAGCCCGAACCGCGCGTCCCACCGGAGCGTGAGCCAGGCTGGGTGCGAGCGGCGCGAGCCCGGCGCCGACGCCGCCGGCGCGCCCTCGCGGGCCAGGCGGCGGAGCACGGCGTTGACGAACCGCGCCGCCGGCTCACCCACGGCCCAGCGCGCCAGCTCCGTCGTAGTGCCCACGGCGGCGTGCGCCGGCACCTTGTCGAGCTCGACCAGCTGGTACGCGCCGAGCCGGAGCAGGGTGCGGATCGGCGGGGCGACGCTCTCCCAGCCGTGCTCGGCCAGCGGCGCCAGGGCCAGGTCGAGGTCGCCGCGGCGGCGGAGCACGCCGGCGGTCACCTCGTGGACGAACCGGCGGTCGCGATCGTCGAGCCCGGCGGCCGCGCGGTCGAGCGCCGCGTCGAACGGCCGGCCGGCGCCCACCTCCTCGAGGACCCGGAAGGCCGCGCGGCGCGCCGGGTCGGGCCCGGTCAGTCCAGCATCCCCCGGGTCGGGCTCGAGGGCACCGCCACCTCGCGCTTCGGCATCCGCCCGGCCAGGTACGCCGCCCGGCCCGCCTCGACCGCCAGGCGCATCGCGCGCGCCATCGTCGGCGGATCGGAAGCTTCGGCCAGCGCCGTGTTCATCAGGATCCCGTCCACGCCCTGCTCCATCGTGAGGCACGCGTCCGACGCCGTCCCTACGCCGGCATCCACGATGACCGGCACCTTGAGCCGTGCCTTGATGGTCCGGATGGAGTACGGGTTGAGCAAGCCGAGCCCGCTGCCGATCGG
This sequence comes from uncultured Gemmatimonadota bacterium, assembly GCA_946479825.1. Next base: position 3,811 of record CAMLHU010000027.1, on the reverse strand, counting down.
CGAGGCGAGCGGCATCACCGCCACCGCGCCGGCTTCTTCGAGCCGGAGCGCCGTGATCAGGTCGTCGTTGGTGTAGGCCATCACCTTGAACCCCTCGGCCGAGAGGGTCCGGGTGGCGGCGATCAGGCCGGCGGTGTCGGGAAGGAGCGTCTCGCGATCGCCGATCACCTCGAGCTTCACGAACTCGTTGAAGCCCGCCTCGCGCGCGAGCCGGGCGTAGCGCACCGCCTCGTCGGCGTCGTAGCACCCCGCCGTATTGGCGAGCAGGAAGAACCGCTTCGGGTCGAGATGGTGGAGAATTCCCTCGGCGTTGGCGCGGTCCAGGTCCACGCGGCGGACCGCGACGGTGACCACGTCGGCGCCGGAGGCTTCGAGCGCGGCGACCATCTCGGCGTTCGTGCGGTACTTGCCGGTGCCGACCAGGAGCCGGGAGCTGAAGCGCCGGCCCCCGATGACGAGGGGGGTGTCGGGAGTGGCCATACGGGGAATCTACTCAGCCGCCGCCCACGAAGTGGACGATCTCGACGACGTCGCCGGCGGCGAAGGCCGTGGCGTCGAGGTCCGCGCGCCGCACGATGCGGCGGTTGTGCTCCACCACCACCGTGCGCGGATCGAGCCGGAGGTGGGCCAGGAGTTGGCCGAGCGATCCCGGACCCGGCACCTCGCGCGGCTCGCCGTTGATGGTCAGGGAGATCACGCGTCCTCCAGCCAGGGCGTCAGGTAGGCGCGGGCGGCGGCCGCGGGGTCGGCGGCGTACCAGAGGCCGCGGATCGCCGCGACGCCCCACGCCCCGGCGTTCCGCAGCTCGCCGCAGCGCTCCGGCGTCACGCCCCCGACGGCGATGACCGGCCGCCCGAGCGCCGCCGTTCGCGCGACGAGCTCGACCCCTGCGCCCGGGCGATCAGGATGGGACGGGGTCGGGTACACGTTGCCTACCATCAGATAGTCGGCGCCCTCGGCCACCGCCGCTTCCGCCTCGGCCAGCGAATGCACCGAGCGCCCGACCCAGCCGCCGGGGAGGACCCGGCGGGCGTCGGCGGGGGCCAGGTCGCCGACGCCGAGCTGGACCCCGTGTGCCCCGGCCGCGGCGGCGAGGTCGGGGCGCGCGTTGACAATGACCGCGGCCTCGGGCGGGCGGGCCAGGGCCACGAACCGCTCCGCCGCGGCGAGCAGCGCGCGATCCGTCGCGGTCCGGTCGCGGGCGTGCAGGGCGGCGGCCGGGCCGAGCGCCGCGATCGCGGCGGCGCGGGTGCCGAGATCGTCGAGGGCGAGCACCGCGCCGTCGGTGACGGCGTGGAGGCGGGGGAGCGGCCTCATCCGAGTCGCGGCACCGGTTCGCCGCGCCGGCCGCGCAGCCAGTCGGCGGCGCGCATCCGCGCGCGCCCGGCGGGCTGCACCTCGGCCACCCGCACGGCGCCCGCGCCGGTCACCACCACGAGCGCCTCGGCGTCCGGCACCACCGTGCCGGGCTCGCCGTGGCCGGGGACCGGGATGGCGCCGAAGAGCTTGAGCTCGGAGTTCCCGGCCGGCGTCCAGGCGCCGGGCGCCGGATCAAAGGCCCGGATCCGGCGGGCCACCACCGGCGCGTCCTCGCGCCAGTCGATCCGCGCCAGGGCCCGGTCCACCTTGGGGGCGTACGTCGCGAGCGAGTGGTCCTGCAGCCGCGGGCTCTGGTCCCCGGTCCGCATCTTGGTCAGCGTCTCGACCAGGGCCTGGGCGCCGAGGTCGGCGAGGCGCCGGGTGAGTTCGCCGGCGGTCTCCGTCGGGCCGATCGGCGTCTCCACCTGGTCCAGGATCGGTCCGGAGTCGAGCCCGGCCTCCATCTGCATCACGGTCACGCCGGTCACGGCGTCGCCGTTCAGGATGGCCCAGTTGATCGGGGCGGCGCCCCGCAGGCGGGGGAGGAGCGAGGCGTGGAGGTTGATCATCCCGGCGCGCGGGATCTCCAGGATCTCCGGGCGGAGGATGTGGCCGTAGGCCACCACCACGCCGACGTCCGGCTCCAGGCGCTCGAGCTGCTTCCGGAAGACGTCGCCGACCGGCTTCTCGGGCTGGAGCACCGGCAGGTCGGCCCGGAGCGCCGCCGTCTTGACCGGCGGCCAGACGAGGGTGGAGCGGGAGCGGCCGCGGGGGCGGTCGGGCTGGGTGATGACCGCGGGGACGGTGAAGCGGTCCGGCTGGTTCAGGATGGCGCGAAGCGAAGGGACTGCGAAGTCCGGCGTGCCGAAGAAGACGACCCGCATCACTCCGGACGTGCCGCCGCCGGCGACGGCTCCTGGATGATGGGCTTGCCCTTGTTCTCACGCTTGTAGCGCGAGACCAGCGTCTGCCGCTTGAGGGGGGTCAGGTGGTCGAGGAAGAGGATGCCGTCCAGGTGGTCGAGCTCGTGCTGGATGGCGCGCGCCAGCAGGCCGCCGGCCTCGAGCCGGAACGGCTTGCCGTCGCGGTCGAGCGCCTCGACGGTGATCCGCTCGGGGCGGGTCACGTCGCCGAAGATGCCGGGGATCGACAGGCACCCCTCTTCGTCGCGCGCGCTCCCCTCGGCCGCGGTGATGACCGGATTGACGAGCGCGATCCGGTGCTCGTCCGCGTCCACCACCGCGACCCGCCGCGCCACGCCGACCTGGTTCGCGGCCAGGCCGACGCCCTTGTTGGCGTCCATCGTCTCGAACAGGTCGTCGATGAACGTCCGGAGGGCGTCGTCCACGGCGGTGATCTCCGGGCTGCGTTCGCGCAGCACCGGCGAGCCGAGGAGGTGGAGCGGGAGGATCGCCATCAGGCCTGGGGCGCGCTGGTGTTGCCCACGCGGACGATGCGCGAGCGCTCGACGACGAGGGTGGACGTCCCCGACTCGATGGTGACGCGGACCTCGCCCTTGTCCTTGTCTTCCTTGATGTCCTTCACCTTGCCGAGGATCCCCCCGGAGGTGAGGACGTCATCGCCCTTCTTGAGGCCCGCGAGCAGCTCGGCGTGGCGCTTCCGCGCCTGCCCCTGCGGCCGGATGATGAAGAAGTAGAAGATCGCGATGATCAGCGCGATCTGGCCGAAGAGGATCCCCATGCCGCTGGACGCGCCGGGGGCGGGAGCCATCAGGGAGAGCATTGCGAGCGTCACGCGTCGTCCTTGCCGTGGTAGCGCCGGAGCCACGCGCGGCTCCAGTCGGTGAAGGTGCCGTCCAGGATGTGCCGCCGGGCGAGTTCACCCAGGCGGACCAGGAACCGCACGTTGTGCAGCGAGACCAGCCGCAGCCCCAGCATCTCCTCGGCCACGAACAGGTGGCGGAGGTAGCCGCGGGAGTAGGTGCGGCAGGTCAGGCAGTCGCACTCCGGGTCGAGCGGGTCGTCCGAGAGGCGGAGGTCGGCGCGCCGGATGTTGAGCTTGCCGGTGCCGAGCCACGCGCTGCCGTGCCGTCCGTTCCGGGTGGCCGCGACGCAGTCGAACAGGTCCACGCCCCGGCCGATCGCCTCGAGGAGGTCCTCGGGGAACCCGACCCCCATAAGATAACGGGGTCGGTCGGCGGGGAGCGCGGGGCCGAGCAGGTCGAGGACGCGATGCATCACCGGCTTGGGCTCGCCCACCGAGAGCCCGCCGATCGCGATCCCGGTCCACGGGTCGCGGGCCAGGATCCCCTCGAGCGAGCGGAGCCGCAGGTCGTCGTGGGTGCCGCCCTGGACGATCGGCCAGAGCGTCTGGCGCTCCGTCCCGCCCGCGAGTTCGGCGTGCCGCGCGCGGCAGCGGTCGAGCCAGCGGAGCGTCCGCTCCATCCCCTCGTGCGCGAGCTCCCAGCTGGCCTGGCCCGGCACCACGTGGT
>CAMLHU010000026.1 GCA_946479825.1 uncultured Gemmatimonadota bacterium | reverse complement strand
CGCAGCCGACGTTGCCGTCGAGCTTGATGAAGGTGAGGCTCGCCTTGCGGGCCTCCACCTCGCTCGGGGCCTCGGCCGACTCGTCGCGGAGCGCCGCCAGGTCCGGGCGCCGGTCGAGCTCGTTGTCGTCGATGCTGACCTTGGCGTCGAGGGCGAGCACCCGGCCGTCGGGGGTGGTGACGAGCGGGTTGATCTCCGCCAGCGACGCCCCGTTGGCCGTGAAGGCGCGGTAGAGCTGCTGCAGGATGGCCGCCGCCGCCTTCACGTGCGCGAAGTCCGTATAGAGGAAGAACGCGAGGCCCATCGCCTGGTGCGGGAGGAGACCCCACCGCGGATCGACCGGGAGCTTCCGGATCTTCTCCGGGGTCTTGGCCGCGACCTCCTCGATGTCGATGCCGCCCGCCGGGCTCACCATCACGACCGGGCGCTGCGACTCGCGGTCCATGATGATCCCGACGTACGCCTCGGTGGCGATGTCGGCGGCCGGCACGACGAGCACCTTGTGCACGGTCAGGCCCTTGATGGTCATCCCCAGGATCTTCGAGGCGACCTCCTTGGCCTCGGCCGGGGTCTTGGCGAGCTTGACGCCGCCCGCCTTGCCGCGCCCGCCGGCGTGCACCTGGGCCTTCACCACGACCGTCCCGCCGAGCCGGCGCGCGATGGCCTCCGCCTCGGCCGGGGTCCCGGCCACGTCTCCGTCGAACATGGGCACGCCGGCCTGCTGCAGCAGCGCGCGCGCCTGGTATTCGTGCAGGTTCACGTCACTCCCTCACGATGGTGGTTCCCACGCGACCCTCGAGGGCCGCGAGTCCTTCCGACAACCGGGCGATGACCGCCCGGGTCCCGCCGCCGCGGACGAACGCCGCGCCGGCCTCGACCTTCGGGGCGATGCTCCCCCGCTCCAGCGTACCGGAGGCGAGCAGCGCGTCGGCCTCCGCCAGCGTCATCCGGTGGATCGGCGCCGCCCCCGGCGTGCCCCAGCCGCGGTACACGGCGTCGGCCTCGGTGAGGATCACGAGGACGTCGGCGCCGAGGTCACGGGCGAGGATGGCCGCGACCCGGTCCTTGTCCACCACGGCGTCGATCCCCTCGAGGCCGAGCCCTGGATCGCGGAAGACCGGCGGGCCTCCGCCCCCGGCGGCGACCACGATCACATCCTCCGCGACGAGCCGGCGGACGAGGGGCGCCTCGACCACGCCGATCGGCAGCGGGCTCGCCGTGAGGCGATACCACCGCTTGCCGTCCGCCTCCATCCGGACCGGTACGCCGCGCGCCTCGAGCCGCCGCGCGGTCGCCTCGTCGAGCGGATGCCCCGCCCGCTTGCTCGGCACCTTGAGCTGGGGATCGGCGGGATCGACCTCCGTCTGCGTCACCATCGTCACCACGGGACGGGCGATGCCGGCACGGGCGAGCGCGTTCTGCAGCGACTGCTGGATCATGTAACCGATCCAACCGGCGGTGCCGGCGACCAGCACCCCGAGCGGCAGCGGCTCGACCAGCCCGGTGGCGGTCTCGTTGCGCACCAGTTCGTCGCCGATCTGGGGGCCGTTGCCGTGCACGATGGCGATCCGCCACCCGTCCCGCGCCAGCTCGACGATGGGCGCCAGGCTCTCGCGGGTGTGGCGGAACTGGTTGCCGATCGTCGCCGGCTCGTCGGCCCGGGCGAGGGCGTTCCCCCCAAGGGCAACGACAACGGTCGGGCGCTCGCCGGAGGCGCGTGGTGCGGTCATCGGCGCCGAAGCTAGCAGTGTGCGTAACGATTTACAAGCGCACGACTTACGGCCCGTTGACCAGTTGCTTGAGCGCCTCGAACGCCCGCCCGAACGTGGTCAGGTCCCCGCGCCGAAGGGCGGAGTCGGCGCGCGCGACCCACCGGCGTACCTCGGCCATCCGGTCGGGGGCCGTGTGGGGGGACGGCGGGGGCAGCCGCCCTTGCAGGTTGGCCCACGCAGCCCCGAGGTCCGGGCCGGCCCCGAGCCGGTCGCCGGCCGCGACCTCGACCCACGCCACCGCGAGGGTGCCGCGACTCCCCGCCCGATACTGCCGACGTACGGCGATCAGTCGGCCGCCGGTGACGAGGTATTGCACCGGGCCGGCGATCAATCGGTCGCCGACCTGCTGGAGCGAGTCGCTGAGGCGTTCGAATCCGGTGAACCGGCCCCACTGCCGGTCGAGCCGACCGGGGCCGGCGACCGAGGCGGCGGAGCCGATGCGGATCACGACGGGAGTGAGTCGGGCGTCGCGCACCGTGCCCTCGACGAGCGCGGCCACCGGTCCGGGCGGCTCGGGATCGACGAAGGCGACGGTCGGGACGGGCGCGCCGAGCGAATCCCGATGGACGATCGGCCGCGGGAGGTCAGCCGAGTCTCCCGGGATCGGCCTGGCCTGCGGGAGACTGAACGGGCCGTCCGCCAGGGCGCGCGCCTGCACGGCGAGCCAACTCGGAGGATAGGTGACCGCCTCCGCCGTGACCGGTGGCAGCGACTCCGCGGGTGCGATGAAGCCCCCGCTCAGGTCGGCCACCGCCCGTGCTGCCGGCCCGGCCCCCGGGCGCAGATACACGGTGGTACGGCCGCTCACCGCGTCGATCACGCCGAGGAAGCCGGGATCACCCCCGGCCAGGTCGACTCCACGCCAGGTCTCACGCCGGGAGAGCGGGAACGCCGTCAGCGGAACGGTCCCGGCACAGAGCCAGGTCAGCCGCCCGTCGACGAAGACCGGATCGGGATCGGTCCAGATCGCGTCCGGGACGAGCGCGGCCAGCCGGGCGATCGGATCGAGCCGCCACGCGACGGCGTCCGAGTCGGGGAACGAGCGCGACAGCACGTCGCCGGTCTGGACCGCCCACGCCAGCGCGAGGCGTCGGAAGAACCCGCCCAGACGGACCCCGGGACCGAGGCCGGTGACGTGATCCGGCGCGCTGCCGCGCACGGCCGACGGGCCCAGCGTGGCGTACGCCGTGAAGCCCGGATACGCCAGCGGATCCGCCGGCCGGAACGAGACGACGCCGCCGGAGGCGCTGGCGCCGGCGTCGGCCACGGCGGTGACGCGCACCGAGTCCGCGACCTCGTGGAGCATCAGCCAGACGGGCGTGCGCCCCGCCGGCAGCTCGAGGACCGCGCGCCCCGCCCCGCCGAACGGGCCGAGACGGTCGGCCGCGGGCAGGATCGCCTCGGGCGACCAGAGGCCCGGATCAGCGGGCGGCCCCGGCACGGGTGGCGGCCGGTCGAGCTCGTGGCGTAGCATCGCTCCGAGGCCCCACGCCATGAGCGACGGTCGGCCGCGGGCGTCGAGACCGATCGCGGGGGCGCCGATCGCCGGAAGCGCGGCGCGGAGGATCAGCGCGAGCGCGGCGGCGATGACGGCCCCGACGAGGCGCGAGGGGTGGCCGCGCAGCGCCCACAGGCCGAGCAGGACAGCGGCACCGGCAAGCGCGGCCGTCGGCACGGCGTTGAGGCCGATCTCGAACGCGCCGGGGAGTCGCCCGCCGCCGTCGATCCCGGCGACGACGAGCATCGGGTGGAGCGCGAGGCGGACCGCGCCGGCGAGGAAGATCGCCGCCCCGAGCCCGCCAAGATGGCGCCGGGCGTGTCCGCTCAGCGCCACGCCTCCGGACCCCACCCGCAGCGCGCCGAGCGCGGCGTATGCGATGGCGACGATGGCGATGCCGCTGACGAGGAGTCGGCGGACGAAGCCCTGGAGGAAGAGCCAGGCGGGAAGCTGGGCCGCGTAGAGTCCGGCGTCGTGGCCCAGGACCGGGTCCGCCCAGCCGTACTGCAGTCCGTGCCACGCACGGCGGAGCGCCGGCAGCTGGTCGGCCGCCCCGGTCCCCACCACGACGCCGACGACCAGGCCGATGCCGAGCGCCGCGAGCGTGACCGAGCGCCCCGGGACCGATTCGCGGATCTCGATGTCGCCGACCCGGCGAGGGTACTGCACCGACCCGATGGCGCGGGCCACCACGAGGAGGTTGCCGGCGAACCACGCGGAGGCGAGGACGATCCCCGCGGATTCGAGCAGCGCCGCCTGGAGGAGGCCCGCCGTGACCGACGGAAGCGCCGCCGGGGCCACCGCGGCGGTCCACCACCTGGCCGCCAGGAAGCTCGCGACCCAGCGGCCGGCGAACAGCGCCGCGGCGAGGGCGCCGACCCCCGTGGCCCAGCGCGCGCCGCGGGTCATCGCCTCAGCCCCGCACGCCCTGCCCCGCCAGCCAGTCCATCACCTCCCGCCGGTACGCGGCGAGCGCGGCGGCGTCGGTGGCCTCGAAGCGGAGCACGAGGATGGGCTGGGTGTTGGAGGCGCGGACCAGGCCCCAGCCGTGCGGGAAGGTCATCCGGACGCCGTCGATGTCGTTGACGGGATACCGCGCCCGGAAGTGTTCCGCGGCCGCCGCGACGACCTCGAACTTCCGCTCGTCGGGGCAGTCCACCCGGATCTCCGGCGTGGCCTCGGTCGCCGGAAGGTCGGCGATCAGGCGCGCCAGACCGCCGGGCGCCGCGGCGACGCATTCGAGGAGCCGGGCCGCCGCGAACAGCGCGTCGTCGAACCCGAACCAGTCGCCGCCGAAGAACATGTGGCCGCTCATCTCGCCTGCGAGCGGCGCGTGGAGCTCCTTCATCCGGGCCTTGATGAGCGAGTGCCCGGTCTTCCACATCTCCGGGCGCGCCCCGGCGGCGGCGAGCGCCTGCGGCAGCACCTCGGAGCACTTCACGTCGAAGATGACCGGGACGCCCGGCCCGAACCGCCGCACCGCGTCGCGCCCGAGGATGACGAGCAGCTGGTCGCCGAAGAGGATCCGTCCGTCCTCATCCACGGCGCCGATGCGGTCGGCGTCACCGTCGAACGCGATGCCGAGCTCGGCGCCGGTCCGCCGGACCGCGGCCTGGAGGTCGCGCAGGTTCTCCGGGACCGTCGGGTCGGGGTGGTGGTTCGGGAAGGTGCCGTCGGACTCGCAGAAGAGCGGCGTGACGTCGCACCCGAGCGCCTCGAGGGTCGGCACCGCGACGAGGCTCCCCACGCCGTTGCCGCAGTCGACGACGACGCGCACCCGGCGGGCCAGCCGGTGGCGCTCGACGATGGCCTCGCGATACCGCGGGAGGATGGACCCGTCGGCGCGCTCGCCGCCGGCGCCGGTGGCCCACGACTCGAGCTGGATGGTCTCCCACAGCCCGAGGATGGCATCGCCGTGGATGGCCTCGCCTGCGGCGACCATCTTGAACCCGTTGAACTCAGGAGGATTGTGCGAGCCGGTGACCTGAAGCCCGCCGTCGGCGCCGAGCGCCTGGACCGCGAAGTAGAGCGCCGGCGTGGGGAGCTCGCCCACGTCAACGGCCGTGGCCCCGGTCGCGGCGATGCCGCGCCGGACCCCCGCCGCGAGGGCGGCGCCGGACGGGCGGTTGTCACGCCCGACGGCGATGACCGGATCGTGACCGACCCGGGTCCGGACCAGCGAGCCGAACGCCCGGCCGAGCGCCTCGGCGAACGCGGGGGTGAGTTCCTTGCCCACGAGGCCGCGGACGTCGTACTGCCGGAAGACGGATCTCGGAACGTTCATAAGGAGCGCCGGGGGTGGAATGGTGACGGGGAGGCCGGGCGCGCGGGCGGCCCCGACCTCCCCGTGATCGGCCGGCCGGAGGCTCAGCGCTGGAGCGAGACCTGCGTCGACGCCGGCGCGGGGACCGATCCGCCGGCATACTCGCTGGCCCGGAGGCCCCAGGACGGCACCAGCCCCAGGACGAGCACCGCGACGACCGCGACGGCGAGCACGGCGCCGGCGGCAGCCCCCTGCGTCGCGTCGGCGTACGCGCCGGCACGAGGGGAGGGCTTCATGTACATCGCCATCACGACGCGAAGATAGTAGCCCGCCGACACCACGCTCGTGAGCACCAGCACGACCGGGAGCGCCTTCTCCCCTGCCCCGACCGAGGCCATCAGGATGGCCCACTTGCCGATGAACCCGAAGGTCCCCGGGAAGCCGAGCAGCGACAGCATGCTGACCGCCAGCCCGAACGCCATCCAGGGCCGCTCGGCGGCGAGACCCGCGATCCGGTCGTAGGTGACCTCGCGCTCGCCCTCGCGGCCCAGCGCGGCCAGGAATCCGAAGCTCGCGATCGTCGTGATGCCGTAGGCGGTGAGGTAGAGCCAGACCGCCCCCATCCCCGCCGGCGAGCCCGCCTGCACCGCCACGAGCAGGTAGCCCGCGTGGGCCACCGCGCTGTAGGCGAGCATCCGCTTGAGCGAGCGCTGGGCGAGCGCCACCAGGTTGCCCACGACCATCGTCAGGATGGCGAGGGTGGCGATGGCCGGCCGCCAGGCCTCGACGGCCGACGGGAAGGCGGTGAGCAGCACCCGGCCGAGCGCCAGGAAGGCGGCGGCCTTGACCGCGGTGGCCATGAAGGTGGTCACGGGGGTCGGGGCGCCGTCGTAGACGTCGGGCGCCCACATGTGGAACGGGACCGCGGCCACCTTGAACGCGAAGCCGATGAGCAGCAGGGCGAGCCCGAGCCCGGTCATGACGGTCAGGGGACCCGACGCCACCTGGGCGCCGATGAACGTGAGGTTGGTGGTGCCCGTGGCGCCGTAGATGAGCGCGATGCCGTAGAGCAGGAAGCCGGAGGCGAACGCGCCGATCAGGAAGTACTTGAGTCCCGCCTCCGCCGAGAACGGGCTCCGGCGGTCGTAGGCGGCGAGCACGTACACCGAGACCGACATGGTCTCGAGGCCGAGGAAGAACACGATCAGGTCGGTCGCGGCGACCATGGTGAGCATCCCCGCCACGGCGAAGAGCAGGAGCGGGTAGTACTCAGGGGCAAGCATCCCTTCGCGTTCCAGGTAGCGCAGCGAGAGGAGGATGGTCGCGGCGGCGCAGCCGAGGATCAGGAAGTCGCCGACGTAGCGCAGCGGATCGAGCGCCACCATCAGGGCCGGGCCCGCAGGGGTGGCCCCGCCGACCCAGAGCCAACGGAGCGCCAACGCGGCGATCACGAGCCCGGGGAGCGAGAACCAGCCCGCGGCCCGGCTGTCCTCGGCGGTCCGGTGGCGCCAGCTCACGAGCAGGAGCACGAGGAGCGCCCACCCGGCCAGCAGGAGTTCGGGGAGGAGCGCGGTGGTGACGCCGAGGGGCGTGCTGAGGTCGAGTTCCATCGGCTACTCCGGAGTGCCGGCGGGCGGCGCCGGCAGCACCGCGGCCGCGGCCGCCGGCGCCGCCGGCGGGACCAGCTCGAGGGTATTGCGCGCGGCCGGCGCCAACCGGCGGAGGATCGGCGCCGGGGAGAGCCCGATCCAGACGATGCCGAGGAGCAGCGGCGCGAGCACGACGAACTCGCGCAGCGAGAGGTCCTTGAGGCCCTGGTTCTCGGGCTTGTCGAGCGGGTTGTAGATGATCCGCTGGATGGCCCAGAGCAGGTACGCCGCGGCGAAGATGACGCCGGTCGCGGCGAACGCGGTCGCCACGGGGTGGCGGCCGAAGCTGCCGAGCAGGACCAGGAACTCGCCCACGAAGCCGTTGGTCCCCGGCAGCCCGATCGAGGAGAGCGTGACCAGGGTGAGGACCGCGCTGAAGAACGGCATCACCCGCGCCAGCCCGCCGAAGGCGTCGATGCGCCGGGTATGGCGGCGCTCGTAGAGGATCCCGATCAGGAAGAACAGCGCCCCGGTCGAGAGCCCGTGGGAGATCATGATGACGAGCGCGCCCTGGACGCTCTGGAGCGTGCAGGCCCAGATGCCGAGCATCACGAAGCCCAGGTGGCTCACGGACGAATAGGCCACGAGCTTCTTGAAGTCGGGCTGGACCATGGCCACGAGGGCGCCGTACAGCACGCCGATCACGGCGAGCGTCACGACGATCCCGGTCACGGCGGGTCCCAGGGCCACGTCCGGGAAGAACGGGACGGCGAACCGCAGGAAGCCGTAGGTCCCCATCTTGAGGAGCACGCCGGCCAGGATGACGCTCCCGGCGGTCGGGGCCTCGACGTGGGCATCCGGGAGCCAGGTGTGGAACGGGAACACCGGCACCTTGATCGCGAAGGCGAGGGCGAAGGCCGCGAAGAGCCACGGCTTGGCCGCGCCGAGGGTCGCGGCGTGGGCCAGCAGCTGCTCATAGTTGAAGGTGAACACGCCGGTCTCCGCCGCGGTGTGGAACACCAGGGCGAGGATGGCCACCAGCATCAGCAGCGAGCCGACGAAGGTGTAGATGAAGAACTTGAGCGCCGCGTAGAGACGGTTCTGGCCGCCCCAGATCCCGATGAGGAAGTACATCGGGATGAGCATCAGCTCCCAGAACACGTAGAACACGAACAGGTCGAGGCTGATGAAGACCCCGAGCATCCCAGTGAGGAGCGCCAGCAGCAGCGCGTAGTACGCCGGCTTGCGTTCCGAGATGTAGTGCCAGCTCGAGAGGACGCCGAGGGGGGTGAGCAGCGTGGTGAGCAGGACCATGAACAGCGAGATCCCGTCCACCCCCACCCGGTACTGGATGCCGTAGCGCGGGATCCACTCGGCCACCGAGGCGAACTGCATCCCGGCGGCCTGCGGGTCGAAGGCCCACCAGAGGCCGAGCGAGAGGATCAGCTCGGCGACCGTGACGCCGAGCGCGATCTCGCGGGCCCGCCGCGGGACCAGCAGCACCGGCAGGATCCCGACCAGCGGGAGCACCACCAGCGCGTGGAGGATCCAGGTGTCGTAGCCGATCGAAGCGAGGAAGTCGGTCATGGCGCGTTACCGGGCGACGGCGTGCAGGAGGTACAGGGCGCCGGCCAGGAACAGGACGAGGTAGATCCCGACCTGCCCGGTCTGGAGCTGGCTGCCGAGCCATCCCAGCGCGCGGGAGACCTTCCACGATCCGTTGACCATGGCGCCGTCGATGGCCCCCTGGTCCACGTCCTTCCAGAGCACCTGTTCCGCGAACCAGACCAGCGGGCCGACGACGAGCGCGTCGTAGAGCTCGTCCACGTAGTACTTCCGGTAGAGCAGCCGGGCGATGCCGGTCTCGGGCGCCGCCTCTCGGGCGGGGACCGGCGGGGCGCTCCGCACCATCCACCACCCGAGCGCCAGGCCCGCCAGGGCGATGACGATCGCCGCCGCGAGCAGGGCGTACTCGGTCCCGCCCTCGACCGGCTCGAGCGCGCGGTAGTGCGCCCCCGGCGCCACCACCGGGGCGAGCCAGTGGGCCAGCACCTGATGGCCGCCGACGAGCTCGGGCAGGTTGAGGGCGCCGCCCACCAGCGCGAGCACGCCCAGCACCGCGAGCGGGCCGGTCATGATCCACGGCGCCTCGTGCAGGTGTTCCCGCTCGCGGGCGCCGGTGCGGTTCTCGCCGAAGAACGTCATCGCCATGAGCCGGGCCATGTAGACCGCGGTGCAGAGCGCGGCGAGGAGGCCGAAGGCCCAGAAGGCGTAGTACACCGGCTGCTCCGCCCCGCGCGCGAAGGCCGCGGAGAGGATCTCGTCCTTCGAGAAGAAGCCGGAGAGCCCGGGCACGCCGGCGATGGCCAGGGTGGCGATCCCCATCAGCGCGGCGGTCCAGGGCATGTGCCGGGCGAGCCCGCCCATGTTGCGCATGTCCTGGGCGTCCTCGTGGCTGTGAGTGGCGTGGTAGGCGTGATGCATCGCGTGGATCACGCTCCCCGCCCCGAGGAAGAGCAGCGCCTTGAAGAAGGCGTGGGTCACCAGGTGGAAGACCCCCGCGACGTACGCGCCGGTCCCGACGGCGAGGAACATGTAGCCGAGCTGGGAGACGGTCGAATACGCGAGGACCTTCTTGATGTCGTACTGCCGGAGCCCGATCGTGGCGGCGAAGAGCGCCGTGACGGCGCCGATGCCGGCGAGGACGGTGCTCGAGAACGGCGCCAGCGCGAAGAGCACGTTGGTGCGCGCGACGAGGTACACGCCCGCGGTGACCATCGTGGCCGCGTGGATCAGGGCGGAGACCGGCGTCGGGCCGGCCATCGCGTCGGGCAGCCAGGTGTAGAGCGGGATCTGGGCCGACTTGCCGGTGCACCCGAGGATCAGGCTCAGCGTGATGGCGACCACGACCGGGCCGTCGATGGTGAACCGGGCCGGGGCGAGCCCTGCGATGGCGCTGAAGTCGAGGGTGCCGAGCGCGTTCCAGGTCAGGAACATCGCGATCAGGAACCCGACGTCGCCGATGCGGTTGACCAGGAAGGCCTTCTTCCCGGCGTCGGCGTTGGCCTTGTCCGAGAACCAGAACCCGATGAGCAGGTAGGAGCAGAGCCCGACGCCCTCCCAGCCCACGAACATCACCGGCATGCTGGCGCCGAGGACCAGCACCAGCATGAACGCGACGAAGAGGTTGAGGTACGCGAAGTAGCGCGCGTAGCCCTCGTCCTCGCGCATGTAGCCGACGCTGTAGATGTGGATCAGGCTCCCGACGCCGGTGACGACGAGCAGCATCACCGTGGAGAGCTGGTCCACCTGGGTGGCGAAGGCGACCTGGAAGGAGCCCACGGGGAGCCAGGTCCAGAGCGGGGTGACGACCGGCTCCACCAGGCCGGCGTCGCGCACCGCGGCCCAGATGGCGAGGGAGAGCCCGAAGGCCGCGAGCAGCACGCCCGGGCCCACCAGCGACACCGCGCGCTTGGCCCGCGGGGCGAAGAGCGCGAGGGCGCCGTTCACCAGGAACCCGAGGACCGGGAGCAGGATGACGTAGGGCGCCCAGTGGAGGGCGGCGGTGTCCGCGCCCCCCGCCCCGCCGGCCGCCAGAAGGATTGGGAGCATCAGCCCTGCAGCAGGTTGATGTGCTTGAGGTCGACCGACTCCGCGTGGCGGAAGACGGCGAGGATGATCGCGAGGCCGACGGCCGCCTCGGCCGCCGCGACGGTCATCACGAAGAAGACCATCACCTGGCCGTCGAGCCCGTGCAGCTGGCTCAGGGCGACGAAGGCCAGGTTGACCGCGTTCAGCATCAGTTCGATGCAGAGGAAGAGCACGATGGCGTTGCGGCGGATCAGCACGCCGGCCACCCCGATGCAGAACAGGAGCGCCGAGAGCGCGAGCGCGGGCCCGAGCAGCGAGTGGGTCGGCATCAGAGCTTCCGCTTGGCCAGGACCACGGCGCCGACGATCGCGGCGAGGAGCAGCACCGAGGTCAGTTCGAAGGGCACGAGCCACTGCTGGAAGAGCGGCGCGGCGACCGCCCCGACGACCCCCTGGCTGGCCGACGCCTGGGCGGCCGCGGCCGCGCCCGGGAAGGCCACCGCCGGGCTCGCCGACAGGCGGTCGCGCAGGACCTCCTCGGCCAGCCGCCCCGGCGCGTAGCCGCCCAGCCGGAGGAGGCTCGCGCCGAGGAGCGAGGCGAAGAGCACGGCCACCAGCCACATCGGCCAGGCCCGGAGGTCCGCCGGGGCGCGGCCCAGGTTGAGCAGCATGACGACGAAGAGGAACAGCACCAGCACGGCGCCGGCGTAGACCAGCACCTGGATGGCGCCGAGGAACTGCGCGCCCAGGAGGACGAAGATCGCGGCCAGCGCGAACATCGTCGTCACCAGCCAGAGCAGCGCCGGCACGACGTTCCGCTGCACCACGCAGAGGAGCGCCGAGAGCACGGCGACGCCGGCGAAGAAGTAGAAGACCGCCTCGGTCATCGGCTCACTCGCCCTTCGGGTCGGTCGGGTCCCAGAGCGTCGAGACCAGGTGGGTCTGCGACGAGAGCCGCTCCAGGTCGTACACGAAGCGGTCCCGCGAATACTCGGCGTTCTCGTAGTGGACCCCGACGTGGATGGCCTCCTCGGGGCACACCTCCTGGCAGTACCCGCAGAAGACGCACCGAAACTCGTCGATCTCGTAGATCAGCGGGTAGCGGTTCCCCTTCTCGTCCTCGCCGGGGACGAGCTTGATGCAGTTGGCCGGGCAGACCTGCGGGCAGAGCCCGCAGGCGACGCACTTGGAGCGCCCCTGCTCGTCGGTGAGCATCCGGTGCGTGCCGCGCCAGCGGGTGCTGATCCGCCAGTCGTCGGTGCTCCGGCGCTCGGGGTACTCCATCGTCACCTTCGGCTGGAACATGTGCTTGAAGGTGAGCGCCATCCCCTTGAGCGTGGCCCGCACGTAGCTGACCTCGCGCTCGGGGCGCTTCAGGACCTTGACGCCGATCGCCATCAGGACCTCGCCGGGGCGCCGGCCGGGGCCGACGCCGGTTGCACGGGCCGCGCGCGGGTGCCGCTGATCACCGCGCCGCGGTCGAGGAAGAAGAAGAGCACCGCCCCCGACGCCAGGCTGATGCCGGTCAGGAGCCACACGATCCCGCGGGCCGACCAGTGCAGCACGTCGCTCCCCAGGTACATCCCGCCGGCCACCAGGACCACGTAGGCGAGCGCGACCGGGAGGAGCACCTTCCACCCCAGGGCCATCAGCTGGTCATAGCGGAACCGGGGGAGCGTCCACCGGATCCACATGAAGAAGAAGAGCCAGCAGAAGACCTTGACGAAGAACACGGCGCCGGTCGCGAGCACCTGCGCCCATCCGGCCCGCTCGTCCCAGTGGGTGAACGGGATGTCCCAGCCGCCCAGGAACAGCGTCACGACCATCGCCGAAATGGTCACCATGTTGGCGTACTCGGCGATGAAGAACATCGAGAACTTCATCGCCGAATACTCGGTGTGGTAGCCGGCGATGAGCTCGGACTCGGCCTCAGGGAGGTCGAACGGGAGCCGGTTGGTCTCGGCGAACCCGGACACGAGGTAGAGGAAGAACGAGAGGAACAGCGGCAGGATGTACCAGAGCCCGGCCTGCTGGTCGCGCACGATGGCGTCGAACTCGACGTTGCCCGAGAGCAGCAGCACCGGCACGAGGCTCAGGCCCATCGCGACCTCGTACGAGATCATCTGGGCGCTCGACCGGAGCCCGCCCAGGAGCGCGTACTTGCTGTTGGAGCTCCACCCCGCCAGCGCGATGCCGTACACCCCGAGCGAGCTGATCGCGAGCACGAACAGGAACCCGACCGGCAGGTTGGCGACGGCGGTCGGGTAGCCGCCGGTGTACACGAAGTCGCCCAGGACACCGGCGTGGAAATGGAACGCCGGCACCGGCGCCGCGAACGGGAGCACGGCCGAGAGGGTGAGGGCGGGGATGAACGCGAGCGCCGGCGCCAGGGTGAAGATCACCGGGTTGGCCCCGGCCGGGAGCGTCTCTTCCTTGAGGATGTTCTTGAGGCCGTCGGCGGCGGGCTGGAGGAGCCCGCCCTTCCCCACCCGGTTCGGCCCCATCCGGTTCTGCATCCAGGCCGAGACCTTCCGCTCGAGCAGCGTGAGCAGCGCCACGCCGACCATCACCACGGTGAAGACCAGGAGCAGCTTCACCACGGTGACGAGCAGGAAGCCCTTGACCTCGGGGGTGAAGAGCGCGAGGAAGCCGCTCATCGGGCGGCCCCCGCCGGCGCGGCGCCGGCGCCCCGGCGGCCGGTGAGGCCCAGGTCGGCATAGCTCATCCCGGCGAAGGCCGGGACCGTCGCGGCCAGCGCCGCGAACGCCTCGTCGGCCGAGGCCGGGGCCGCGGCCCCGGTGAGCACGCTCCGGAGCTCCGCCGCCACCCACCAGGCCGGCCGCGCCATCCCCGGTGCCGAGCGGGCCTGCCAGTAGCGCTGCACCCGGCCGTCGCGGTTCACGAAGGTGCCGCTCTCCTCGGCCACGTTGGTGACCGGCAGGACGGCGCGGGCCCAGCCGTCGAAGCCCTGGTCCACGGTGCCGAGCACCACGACGGCGCCGGCGCCGGCCAGGGCGCGGCGCTCGGCCTCGTAGAGCTCGGCGTCGAGGACGTTCACGAGGACGGCACTC
>CAMLHU010000025.1 GCA_946479825.1 uncultured Gemmatimonadota bacterium | reverse complement strand
TCAAACTCGGGCTCGGGAGGCGCCGGGGGTTCCGATGCCGGCGGTTCCGCGACCGGGGTCGCCTCGGCGACCGGCTCGTCGAGATCGAGCAGCTCGGCCACCGGGGCCGGCTCCGCCGGCGCCTCGGCGGCAGGCGCGGCCGCCGTTCCCGCCGCCCCGGCCTGCGCCTCCACCCGCGCGAGCTGCTCGCGGGCCTCGTCGCTCCCCGGGTCCACCGTCAGGAGCTGGCCCGCCCACTTGGCGGCGGCCGCGAAGTCGCCGCGGCGCTCGGCGATGTCGGCCAGCGCCTTGAGCGCGATCACGCTCTCGGCGTCAAGCTCGGTGACGCGCATGAACGCCGCCTCGGCCCCGGCGTCGTCCCCCTGATCGAGCAGGCAGCGGCCGAGCACCACGCGCGCCGAGACGTAGTCGGGATGGATGACCAGCCCGGCCTGGAGCACCTCAAGGGCGCGCGCGATCTGGCCGTCCTTGCGGTAGGCATCCGCCAGGGACGCAAAAAAGCGCCCCTGGGGATTCTCCTGGACGCGCCGCTCGAGCTTCTCGATCTCGCTGGTGTAGGCCATCCCGCTTCCGGGGTCTAAGTTGTTGCAGGGATTGGGGAAAGAGTAGCGGTCGCCGGGGGGGCTGTCAACGTCCGAAGGCCAGGGTCCCGCTTGAGATTGAGCGTTGCCACGCTTAGACTTGGGGCTCTTTTGGCCCCCTCCAGGGAAGCGCGCCACCGCCTATGATGAACTTCTTCCGCAAGTACGCCGCACCGCTCATCGTCGTGACCGGTCTGGCCTTCTTCGTCTGGCTCGTGATCGACCTGAGCGGCGTGACCGGCGGCGGCGGCTTCGCCTCCGTCACCCAGGCCGGCAAGGTCAACGGTCTGCCCGTCGACGCCCGGACCTACCAGGTCGCGGTCCAGAACGCGATCGAGCAGCAGCAGCAACAGGCCACGGCTGCGCTCGGCACCGACCAGATCGCCCAGATCCGCGACCAGGTGTGGGAGCAGTTCGTGGAGCAGGCGGTGCTCGAGTCCGAGTACGACCGGCGGCACATCACCACCACCCCCGCCGAGATCGCGCAGGCGATGCAGGACTCGCCGCTCCCGGAGATCGTCCAGACGCCTGAGTTCCAGACCAACGGCCAGTTCGACATCACCAAGTACCGCCGCTGGCTGCAGTCGCCGGGGGCGGCCCCGGTCATCGCGGCGCTCGAGTCGCGTTACCGCGACGAGATCCTGCGGGCCAAGCTGCTCCGCCAGGTGACCGCCGACGCCTTCGTGACGACCGACGAGCTGTGGCAGCAGTACCGCGACGCGCACGAGACGGTGACGATGAACGTCACCGCCATCATCCCGCACAACGCGGTCCCCGACTCGCTGGTGCCGGTCACCGACGCCGAGGTGCAGGCGTACTACCAGGCCCACAAGGACGACTTCAAGCGTCCCGACGAGGCGTTCCTGAGCTTCGTCTCGTTCCCCCGCGGCACCGACCGGGCCGACACGGCGGCGGCGCTGGCCCGCGCCCGCGCGGTGCGCGACGAGATCGTGAAGGGCGCGCCCTTCGCCGAGGTGGCCAAGCGCGAATCGGCCGACAGCGTCTCGGCGGCCAAGGGCGGTGACCTCGGCGAGTGGACCCGCGGCAAGATGACCGCGCCGTTCGACTCGGCGGCCTTCGCGCTCCCGGTCGACCAGGTGTCGCAGCCGGTCCTCACCGACTTCGGCTACCACATCATCCAGGTCACCAAGCGGAGCGGCAACAAGGTCACCGGGCGCCACATCCTGATCCCGATCGACCTGGCCCCCGCCCACCGCGACTCCATCGACGCCCGCGCCGACTCCCTCGAGCGGCTCGCGGCCGACCGGGTGGACGGCCCCGCGCTCGACTCCGCCGCCCGCATCATGGGGCTCCGGGTCGGCCGGGTGGGCCCGGTGCAGAAGGGCACCCAGGTCCAGCTCGGCGTGGACGTGATCCCCGACGCCAGCACCTGGGCCTTCGAGACCCGGAAGCCGGGGTCGATCGGCTCCCTCATCGAGGCCGGCGACGCCATCTACCTGTTCCGGATCGACAGCCTGCGGCCCGCCGGGATCCCGCCGCTCAGCGAGATCCGGATCGCGGTCGAGGCCGAGGCCCGCAACGCCAAGCGGTGGGACGTGGCGCGCAGCATCGGCGCCGACCTGATGAAGCGGCTCAACGAGGGGAGCTCCCTCCAGCAGGCGGCCGAAGCGCACAAGCTGCCGTTCCGCCCGATGGGGCCGTTCACCCGGATCAACCCGCCGATCATCAACCCGCTGGTGGTGGGGACCGCGTTCAGCCTGCAGCCGGGCCAGCGGAGCCCGCTGCTCGACACCCCGGACGGCCTCTACATCTTCGAGGTCACCGCGCGCGCCAAGGCCGACTCGGCCGACTTCGTCAAGACCGAGGGCGAGCTCATGAACAAGGCCATCCAGCGCGAGCGGCAGGACCGGGCCCGGGCCTACCTCCAGGCCCTGCGCGACCGGGCGAAGGTCGTGGACAACCGCGCGAAGCTGTTCCAGGCCGCGCAGCCGGCGCCCGACCAGACCAGCTGAGCGTCGGACCGGCCGGAAGCGCCGACGGGCGGCCCCCCATCGCGGGAGGCCGCCCGTTCTGCGTTCCGGGATCGCTTACTGCGAGAGCCGCTTGGGGTCGCCGCCCGTCGCCGGCGGGGCGTCGAGCTGGCGGGGCGCCGCGGCGTACTGCGGCGACGGGGCCGCCGGGGACGGCGCGGCGGCGTCGGAGAGCCCCCGCTTGAACTCGCGGATCCCCTTGCCGATGGACGAGCCGATCTCAGGCAGGCGCCCCGCCCCGAAGAACAGGAGGCAGGCCACCAGGATCAGCATGATCTCGGAAAAGCCGATGTTCTCCATGGTACTCCCTTACTGCGACAGCCTCTTGGGCTCGCCGCCCGTCGGCTGCGCCGGCGGGGCGTCAAGCTGGCGCGGGGCCGAACCGGGCTGGTTCGACTGCGCCGGCGGGAGCGGATCCGCCACTTCGGAGAGGCTCCGCCTGAACTCGCGGATCCCCTTGCCGATGGACGAGCCGATCTCAGGCAGCCGGCCCGCCCCGAAGAACAGGAGGCAGACCAGCAGGATCAGCATGATCTCGGAGAAGCCGAGATTTCCCAGCATAACCAGCACCTCGTCAGAAGAGCGACCGCGCCACCAGATAGGCCAGCACCACGCCGACCAGGCTGAGGAGCGACACGTGGAGCCCCACCGGACCCAACGTAAAGCTAATCACCAGGAAGTCCACCGACACGGGGCCCAGGGTCGGCGTGACCGTATACGTGAAGAAGGCTTTCGCCGCGCTGTCCGGGAGGAACCGGGACAGGAGGGCGTTGAGGAACCCGCCGGCGAAGAACCCGGCGATCAGCACCCCGAGGTAGAACCCGGGCCGGCGCGGTCCGGCCGGCATCAGCGCCGCCGCTCCAGCACGTAGCCCACGCTCCCGCGCAGCGACTCCCGATACGGCGAGGCCGGCAGGTGGTCGAGCTGCGCCTCGGCCTGCGCCGCGTGGCGCTGGGCCCGCTCGCGGGCGTAGTCGAGCCCCCCCGCCCCGGCCACCGCCGCGATGACCGCCGCGATCTGGTCGTCGCTCGGGCTCGGCGTCTCCATCAGCGCCTCCACCTGGCGGCGCTCGGCCGCCGACAGCCGGTCGTGCGCCGCGATGAGCGGGAGCGTCACCTTGTGCTCGCGCAGGTCGCCGCCCACCGGCTTGCCGGTCTCGGCGGCGTCGCCGGTGTAGTCCAGCAGGTCGTCCACGATCTGGAAGGCCATCCCGAGCTCCTCACCGAAGCGCCGGAGCGCCGCCCGCTCCGCCGGGTCGGCGGCGATGGCGCCGATCTCGCAGGCCCCCGCGAGCAGCGAGGCGGTCTTGGAGCGGATCAGGAGGTCGTACGCCGACTCGGTGACCGCCGCGCCGTCGTGCGCCAGCAGCTGGCGCATCTCGCCCACGGTCATGTCGTTGGTCACCCGGCCGATCACGTCCAGCGCGTCGAGGTCGCGGAGCGCCACGAGCTCCACCACGGCGCGCGAGTACAGGTAGTCGCCCATGATGACCGACACCTGATGGCTGAACAACGCGTTGATGGTGGGCATCCCGCGCCGCAGCACCGAGTGGTCCACCGCGTCGTCGTGGACCAGCGTGGCCAGGTGGATCAGCTCGAGCACCGCCGCGAACGTCAGGGTGTGGCGGTTCCGGCCCCCGGTCGCCTTGTCGGCGAGGAGCACCAGCATCGGGCGGAACAGCTTCCCCCGCATCTGCAGCAGGTGCCCGTTGACCTCGCGGATCAGCGGAAAATCGGCCTCGATGATCCGCCGGATCTCGCTGGTCAGGCGGTCGAGCTCGGCGCGGACCGGCGCCTGCAGCTCCGCGAGCGACACCGACGCCGCCGGCGAGCTCACTTCCCCGCTCCCCCGGCCACCAGCTGCCTGACCCGGTCGGCGGTGTCCTGGAACCGGATGTCCACCGCCAGCGCCCGTTCGTAGTGCGCCCGGGCCTCGGCCGGCTTGTGCTGCGCCTCCGCGGCGCGGCCGAGCCAGTAGAGCAGGCCGAGCTTCTGGTCGTCGGCGCCGGGGAGCCCCTCCACCGCACGCCGCAGGATGGTCTCCGCCACCGCGTACTGCCCCTTCTCGTAGAACGCCGTCCCCAGCGCCTCGGAGGTCCTGAGCCGCCCTTCGGGGGCGCGGAGCGCCTTCTGGAACTCGGCGATCGCCTCGTCGAGCAGGCCCATCTCCTTGAACGCGACGCCCAGGTCGTAGTGGGTCTGGAAGTCCTCGACGTCCACGCTCTTCTCGATGCCCTGCTTGAACTGCGCGAGCATCTCCTGGAAGTCCTTCTGCTCGTCGCCGGTGGGCTCCTCGTCCTCCACCCGCATCCGGGTGTCCTTGGGCGCCTCGTCCTCGTCGAGCACCAGGGCGCCCAGGTCCACGAAGCCGTCGTCGGCCACGGGGATCGGCTTCGAGGCGCGGCTGGGCCGGTCGGACGCCGGCGCCGCCGGAGCGGCCGGCGCGGCCGGCTTCGCCGCCGCCGGCTTGGGCGGCGGCGGGGCCGCTTCCTCGGGGGGCGCCAGGGTCTGCAGCGCCGCCACCGCGCGGTCGTTGTCGGGGTCGTGCTCCACCACCCGGCGGTAGACGGCCACGGCCTTTTCCACCGCGCCGGAGCGCACCAGGGCGTCGCCGAGCTCGACGTAGGCGTCCACCAGCCGGTCGCGGTCGCCCAGGCGGAACGCCAGCTCGACCCGCTTCTGGAAATACCGCACCGTCGCCGGGTCGAGCCGGATCAGCTCGTTCACGATGTCGAGCGAGTGCTCCCAGTCCTCGCGGCCCTCGTAGCCCAGCATCGCGAGCTCGAGCTCCTCGATGCCGCGGGCGTGGTCCGCCCCGGCCACCAGCGCCTCGCCCAGCGCCCGATGGAGCTCGGGGTCGTCGGGGTTGTCGAGGATCAGCTCCTCGAGCTCCTCGATGCTCCGCTCCGCCGGCGCGCTCGCCTCGATGAACGTCACGCTGCCGGCGTCGTCGTCCGCGGTCCCCACGTCGGCCCCGCCGCCGAAGGCGGCGAGGGGATCCTCGCCGTCGCCCAGGGACAGCGTGTCGTCCGACGCGAGGTCGAGGCCGTCGGCGCCGATGTCGGCCGTCGCCTCCTCCGCGTCCTCCGGCGCCGCGAACCCGGCGTCGGCGTCCGGCTCGAAGCTCGCCCGCTCCACCAGCGGCTCGTCCGGCGGGATGGCCAGCATCTCGCCGCTCGAACGCAGCAGCGGCGTCTCGGCGTCGAACCCCGCCGCGGCCGCGCCGGCGTCGAGCTCGGTCTCCGTCTCCACGCCGTCCAGCGTGAGGTCGCCCCCGAGCTCCGCGCCCTCAGCCGAGAATTCCGCTGGCTCGAGCCCGTCCACCGCCGGCGTGTCCACCCCGGCGTCGCTGTCGAGCATCAGCCCGTCGAGTTCGGCCGGCTCCGGCGCGGCCGGCTCGTCGCCGCCCAGCATCGTGGGTTCGAGGCCCAGGTCGTCGGCCGACGCGGCGGTCTCGGCGGCGTCGCCGCCCAGCATCGTGGGCTCGAGCTCCAGACCTTCGGTCGCGGCCGGCTCGGGCTCGGCGTCGAGCGCGATGAGCTCCGGTTCGGGTTCCGGCTCCGGCTCCGGGGCGGGCTTGGGCGGCGCGGGGGCGGGGGCCGCGGCCTTGGGCGGCGCCGGCGGAGGCGCGGGAGCCGCCTTGGGGGCCGGCGGCGGCGCGGCCGCGGGCTCGTCGTCGAGGCCGACGTCGAGGAACACGAGGTCGCCCTTGCCCTTGGGCACCGCCACCGACGCCCGGCTGGGCCGCGACATCGCGCCGGTGGCGCGCTTCCCGGCCGGCGCGGCGCCCAGCGCCTCGATCTCGTCGGCGAGCGCGGCGAGCGCCGCGTGGCCTTCGTCGGTGCGCGCGGCCGCGCGGATCAGGTCGGCGAGCATCCCCCGGATCTCGGCGTTGTCGGGGAACTGCTCGGCGAACTTCTTCATCGCCTGACAGGCCTCGTCGAGCTTCTTCCCCTGCGCCATGCGCTCGAGGTACTCGATGAGGTTCTTCTTGGCGTCGATGATGACGTTCTTGCGGGCGTGGAGCTGGGCGAGCTTGAGGTAGATCTGGGTCCGCCCGGGGTTCGCCCGGAGGATCTTGCCGCAGAGCGCGATGGCGTTGTTGAGGAAGCCCTGCTCGGTGTACAGGTCCACCGCGCGCTCGAACACCTGCACGGCCGCGGCGGTCTCGGCGACCTTGAGGTGCAGGTCGCCGAGCTTGTTGTAGATGGCGACGTCCGGGGTCGGATCGGCCCCGGACTCGAACTCCTGGATCGCCTTCTGATAGACCTCGATGGCTCGGCGCCAGTCCTCCTTCTGCTCGAACTTGCGCGCCGATTCCTTGATCTTGTCGAGATTCATGCCGCTCGGCCGCTGGAAGACTGGGAAGGACCTGACACCAGAGGTCGAATAATACCGGCCGGAAGGTGGCCGAGCAAGCCAAGAGACGGTGGGACTTGCAGTTGGCCCCTCACCGCCGGGGCGCCGTCAGGCCGCGGGCGGGGCCACCCGGCCGGCCGCCACGGCGGCCGCCAGCCGGGCCAGGTCGGGGGCCGGGGGGCGGTCGGCGCCGAGGGGAGGGACCCCCGCCGACGGGTCGCGCACCGCGGCGAAGAGCGCCGCCACCCCGCGCCCCGGCGCCAGGGGCTTGAGCAGCTCGAGCCCCTGCGCCGCGCAGAGCAGCTCCGCCGCCACCACGTGCTGGGCGTTGGCCAGGATCCGGCGGGCCTTGTACGCCGCCGCCATCCCCATCGGGACGAAGTCCTCCTGGTTGGCGTCGGTCGGGATGGACCCGATGCTCGCCGGCATCGCCAGCGCGCGCGACTCCGCCACCAGCGAGGCGGCGGTGATCTGCACCATCATGAACCCCGAGTGGAGCCCCGGGTCGGCGGTCAGGAACGCCGGCAGCCCCTGCGAGAGGTCGGGGTTCACCAGCCGCTCCACCCGCCGCTCCGCCAGCGCCTGCAGCGTCGTAAGCCCGATGGCGAGGACGTCGAGCGCCTGCGCCACCGGCTGCCCGTGGAAGTTGCCGCCCGAAAGCACGTCGCCGTCGAACACCAGCGGGTTGTCGGTCGAGGCGTTGAGCTCGACCTCGGCCGTCCGCCGCGCGAAGGCGATCGCGTCCCAGACCGCCCCCAGCACCTGCGGCGTGCAGCGAAGGCTGTAGGCATCCTGCACCCGGGGGTCGTTCTCGCGGTGCGACTCGCGGATCTCGCTCCCCTCGAGCAGCCCGCGCATCAGCGTCGCGGCGCGGACCTGCCCCTCGTGGGGCCGGGCCGCGTGGATCCGCGGGTCGAGCGGCGTCGGCGTGCCGCGCAGGGCCTCGAGGCTCATCGCCGCGGCCCCGATGGCGGTGCGCCAGAGCACGTCGGCGTCGTGCACCAGGAGCGCGAGGAGGGCGGTCTGCGCCTGGGTGCCGTTCAGGAAGGCAAGCCCCTCCTTGGGCCCGAACCGCCACGGGCTAAGCCCCGCGCGCGCGAGCGCCGGCGCGGCGGGCGCCGCGCGGCCGTCCTGCAGGACTTCGCCTTCGCCCATCAGCACCAGCGCGATATGGCTGAGCGGCGCCAGGTCGCCGCTCGCCCCCACGCTCCCCTGCTCCGGCACCAGCGGGACGATCCCCGCGTTGAGGAGCGCGAGCAGCGCGTCCACCAGCCCCGGTCGCACCCCGCTGGTGGGCCGCAGGAGGACGTTGGCCCTGAGCAGCATCATCGCGCGCACGACGTCCGGCGGGAGCGGCGCCCCCACCCCCGCCGCGTGACTGCGGACCAGGTTGGCCTGCAGCTGCTCGAGCTGGTCGGCCGCGATCCGCACGTTGGCGAGCTTGCCGAACCCGGTATTGATCCCGTAGATCGCGCCCCCCGCCGCGATGGCGCGCTCCACCCCGTCCCGGCTCCGCGTAAGCTCGGCCCGCGCCTCCGGCGCCGCTTCCGCCCGCGCCTCGGCGGTGCGGGCCAGACGGACAACGTCGGCAATGGACAGGGAACGGCCGTCGAGTCGGATGGTCGGTGGGGTCATGCGCGGAATTGTAAGGGGCGGGGGGGGGGCGGGGGAGTAGCAGAGACCGGGGGCGGTCAGGGGACAGGGGTCAGGGGACAGGGGACAGGGGTCAGGGGACAGGGGTCAGGGGACGTGGGTCGGACGGGCGGAGGGGCGGAGGGTGCGTCATCCTGAGCGCAGCGAAGGATCCCTCCGGAGACCACAGAGAGATCCTTCGGTCGCTGCGCTCCCTCAGGATGACAACGCACTGCCCCACTGACCCCCTGACCACTGACCACTGACCCCTGATTCCCTGACCCCTGACCCCTACCTCCCCGCCACCAGCATCGGATTCCCCGGATCGGTCTGGTACGCCCAATCCAGGATCAGGAACGTCTGCCCCACGTGGCTCACGCGGACCGCGCCGTAGCGGGCGAAGCCGTCGCCGCCGTTCATCGAGAAGATGTACGCCTCCCCCGGCTTGGCCTGCACCGCCGTGGTGATGTACCCGGAGGCGGGGGCGTAGTGCACGTCCGACACGTCGGTCACCGCGCCGTAGTCGAGCACCTGGGTGCCGGACCGGACCGGCGTGAGCCAGAGGTTGCCGCTCATGTCCCGGTCCACCTTGAAGTCGGCGGCGGCGCTGGTGCTGTCGTACGCAAGCCCGAGTTCGTTGTTCTCGGCGAGGCCGTCGGCGTTGAGGTCGGTCCAGAAGCGGAAGGCGCTCCCCGCCACCTGCGCCTGCGCCGCGTAGACCACCACGTCGTGCGCGTCGGGCCGCGGCGTGTCCTGCTGGATCGGCGACCAGAGACTCTCGTAGCCGAGCGTGTCCACGGCGGTCACCGCGAAGCAGCGCGGCTGGCCGTTGGTGAGCACGCCGACCGCGAACTCCGGCGAGACGGTGGTCCCCTCGACGTACCAGGTGCCGCAGCTGTTCTGGTCGAGATTGTAGCTCGCGCTGTACACCCGGTAGTGCAGGAAGGCGCCGGGGTCGCTGAGGTAGGCGTTGTCGGTCCAGGTGAGCGCCACGCCGCCGTTGAGCGCCGTGGTGTAGAGCGACTCCGGGGCGGCGAGGGCGAGCGCCTCGTCGATCGTCACCACGTTGCTGGGGGCGCTCTCGTTGCCGGACTGGTCCACCGCGGTCACGTAGTACTGGGCGCTCGGCGCCCCCTGGTCGTGGAACGTGGGCGAGGTGGTCTGGGCGCGGAGGCCCCAGCTCGCCCCGACGGCCGGCCGCGAATACACCGCCCAGTAGGCGAGCCCCGGCAGGGTGTCGAAGTCCCACTTGAGGAGGATCCCGCTCGGCACGGTGTCGGTCCCGGTCGGGTCCACCACGTAGGTCAGGTGCCCGGGGGGCGGCAGCGCGGTGCCGCCGCCGGAGGGGCCGGAGATGTAGTCGGAGCCGCCGCAGGCGGCGGCGAACAGAAGGAGCGGCAGCACGAGGGTGCGGCGCATACCGGGATTCCTGGCTGAGGGACGCGGACGACCAAGCAGGAGGCGTGCCACCGGTCGGGCGCGGCTAAGTCGTTGTGTTATCTGACGTTCTTCCCCACCGCGCGGGCCGGGGTGTCTCCCTAGGGAGACGTGGACGGCTGCAGGGTGGTCTGGTTGTAGTCGAACTTGATGTCGGGCAGGTCGGTCAGGAAGATCGTGAAAAAGAACGCGAAGTTCCCGTTGGCGTTCTGGACGAAGTTGAACGACGCCTTCCAGTCGTGCAGGTCGCGCTCGAGCCGGACGATGTGCGACTCGAACCGGTGCTGGGTGATGTTGTACTGCGACGACCACGACGCCGACCAGAACGGCGTCGGGGAGAACGTGGTGCTGAAGCCGAGGTTCTCCTGCGACGTCGGCGTGGTGAGGCTGAGCGCGGACGGGCGGGTGCGGGTGACGGTCAGGTTGACGTTGGCCGAGAACGCGCCGCCGCGCCCGCCGAACTGGCTCATGCTCCCGAAGTATCCCGGGCGCGGGGCCGCCGAGGCCTCGGCGACGTAGTTGGGCGGCGGCGGCTCCGTGCTGGCGCTCCGGCGGCCGGTGTCGGGGCCGCCCAGCCCGAACAGCCGGCCGATGCTGCGGAAGGTGCCCCCCGAGACCGCGAAGCTCAGGCTCACGTTGGTGAGGAACGGGTCGAACCGGGCGGTGTCGCTCCCCACCTGCCCCTTCCAGAGGTCGTGGGTGAGCGACGCGGTGAATCCCGGCAGCAGGTCGGTCTGGAAGGCGTTGGTGATGCTCGGCGTCACCCAGCCGGTGTGGCCCGGCCGCTTGGCCTGCTCGAAGTCGTAGGCGATCGAGCTCGTGTTGATGCTGAGCAGGCGGTACTTCTTCACCTGCGGCTCGGCCGAGGTGTCGCCGGGCTGCGGCCGGCCCTTGGCCTCGAAGACCTGGTTGAGCCCGATGGACATCAGCTGGGTGGCGGGGCTCGTGAGCTGCGGCGCCTGCCCCGGGGCGGCCACGGCGCGGGCGTAGTCGAGCGGCACGCTCGCGGCGGGGCTGTAGCTGTACGAGATGATCGGCTGGATGCTGTGGCGGATCCGGGCGATCGGCCCGATGCCGCGGTTCACGAATCCGAAGAAGGTCGGCGCCGAGCTGAGCGAGAACTGGAACCGCTTTCCCTGGCGCACGAACGAGCCGCCGGTGTTCCGGTTGCGGAGCAGGAACGGCCCCGCCCCGGTGGCGTTGGCCACGCCCACCGTCGGCTGGAGCTTCCAGCTGCCGCGGAAGAGCAGCGGCAGGTTGACGCCGGTCTGCCAGTCGAGCCCGGTGGAGAAGTTGCCGTCGTACACCCGGGTCACGGTGGTGGAATCGTTGGGGTCCGGGGTGCTGAGGTCGGGCTGGCGGAAGGTCACCGTCTGGCGCTGGTCGGTGAGCTGGTCCTGGTACGCGAGCGAGTTCCGCCAGGTGAAGTCGCCGAACCGGAGCGGGGTGTCGAGGTTGAAGGTGGTGCTGCGGGTGTTGACCGTCGCGCCGAGGGTGTCGAGCGCGCCCCCCGGGAGGAACACCGGCACCGACGCGCCGCGGAAGCCGAGCTGCCGGTCCTGCGTGAAGGTGAGCGCCGGCGACCAGGTGACCGAGCGCGACAGCGCGATCGGCGCCGGCACCACGGTGAGCGCCGGGAACTGCTGGGTGACGCTCCCGTCGTTCAGGTTCTGGCGCCGGTTGCCGCCCAGCGTCACCGTCCCCCACGCGAAGCGGCGGGAGAAGTTGGCGGCGCTCAGGATCTGCTGGGTGGTGAGGAGCGGGTCCACCGCGTTGGAGGTCACCACCCGCGAGTTGGAGGCGTAGTTCAGGTTGACGCGGAGGGTGGTGTTGACGTCGAAGTTCTGCTGGTGGTTCCAGACGATCTGCGTGCTCGAGCTCCCGGCGTCCTCCACCTGGCGGCTGTAGGCCACCGACCCGGTGGTGAAGCGGTCGAGCCACCGGTACTGGCCCGCCAGGCCGTACTGCACGTACCGGTTGGCGTACCAGTCGAGCCGAGCGGTCAGGTCCACGTACTCGTTGGGCGCCCAGTAGTAGCCCGCGTTGGTCACCGACCGGTTGAAGGTCGGGGTCGGGCGGACGATGTCGCTGATCCCGAAGTGCGGCACCAGGATGCCCGAATGGCGGCCGGGGCGCCCGTCCTGGAAGATGAACGGCAGCCAGAGGATCGGGACGTCCCGCACGTAGAGGACGGCGGGGCGGGCCACCAGCACGTTCTTGGAGATCCATTTCACCTCGCGCGCGGCGAAGTGATAGTGCGGCACCGGGAGGTCGCAGCTCGTGATGTTGCTGGAGGCGGCGTAGAGCCGGGCCGAGCTCGAGTCCTGGGCCAGGTCGCCGCGGAGGAACCAGTTGGCGCCGTTCTCCTGGAAACTCGTGAGGGCCTGGCTCACCACCGCGCGCCGTCGGCAGGTGTCATAGCGCAGGCCCTCGCTCACGAGGACGGATCCGTTCCCGAACATCTTCGGGTCGCCGCGGGCGTCGAGGATGCAGCTCTGCTCCTCGTAGTCGATGGCCCGGGCCTCGAGGGTCGACCCCTCGCGCTCGGTCGCGGCGGACCCGAAGAGGCGGATCCGGCGGTCGCGGGCCAGCATCGTGGCGGAATCCGACCGGAACCGGGTGGACACATATCCCGGCCGGGCCAGGAGCGCGGCCACGATCGAATCGGGGGGCTGGAACGAGCCCGACGGCGCCGTCGGCAGGCCGAGGCGCCGGGCCTGGGCGGTGTCGATGGGCTGGCCCGCCCGGGCGCGCAGCGTGTCCTGGGTGGTGTCGCCCGGCAGGCGCGCCCGGACGGCCGCCGGGGCCGCCCCGCCCCGCAGGCGCGGGGGGATCGGCTTCTGGGCGGACAGCTTCCCCGGCCACGCCAGGGCCAGCGCGCCGATGATGATCGCGGCGGTGGCGGCCATCCGGCGCGCCCGGCGCCGCGAGATGACGACCGTGCCGAGGAACCCGACCTCGTACAGCAGGACGAGCGGCAGGGTCATGATGATCATCGTGATGACGTCGGTGCCCGGCGAGAGGATGGCCCCGGCGCACATCGAGAGGATGATCGCGAACCGGCGGAACTTGCTGAGCCCCTTCGGCGTCACGAGCCCGAGGCTCGCGAGGATCATGATGACGAGCGGGAGCTCGCACGAGAGCCCGAGCGCCAGCGTCACCTGCAGGATGAAGTCGAAATACTCCTGGTAGGTGATGACGTTGACGAATGCGTCCGAGCCGAAGCTGAACAGCACCCGGAGGCTCTGGGGCACCACGAAGATGTAGCCGAGCACCGCGCCGGTCAGGAACAGCACCAGGCCCATCACCAGGGCCGGGATGAGCGTGCGGCGCTCGCGCTGATACAGCGCAGGCGAGAGGAACGCCCAGATCTGGTAGAGGATGACCGGCGAGGCGAGGATGAGCCCGACGAAGAACGACAGCTTGAGGACGATGACCACGGGCTCGGTGGGGCTCAGCACCGCGAGCCGCCCGTTGGGCAGGTACGGCGCGATCGGCTCCTTGAGCACGCTCACCAGCTGGAACCGGTCCACCGCCCACCAGCCCGCGAGGAACCCCACGCAGAGCGCGGCCACCGACTTGAGGATGCGCCAGCGCAGCTCCTCGAGGTGCTCGAGGAACGACATCTCGCCCGCGGGCCCGCTCATCGGCGTGCTCCGGGCGGCCTAACGGCCGAGGGTCTTGAGGCGGTCGCGGGCGAGCGCGGCCTCGTCGGTGTTCGGATAGGACTGCACCACGCGCTGATAGTACCCACGCGCCGAGGCGGGATCCTTCCGGTTCTCCGCGAGAAGGCCGAGCTTGTAGAGCGCCGTGGCGGCGCGGGGGGACTTGGGGAAGCCCTGGACCACGAGCCCATAGTACCGCGCCGCGGAGTCAGGCGACTCGGCGGCCCACGACTCGCCCACGAAGTAGGTGGCGTCGGCGGCCCGGGGACTCTGGGGATACTGCTGCAGCAGCTGGGTGAAGCCCATCCGCGCGGTCCGCACGCTGCCGAGCCGGAGCTGCTGAAGCGACGCGTCGTACATCTGGTCGGCGGTCG